>DASUXK010000504.1:0-2992 GCA_036377935.1 Usitatibacter sp. | reverse complement strand
GAACCTCTCGGACATGGCGGCGATGGGCGCGATGCCGTACTGGGCGATGCTCGCGCTGACGCTGCCGAAGGTGGACCACGACTGGCTGGGCGCCTTCGCCAAGGGCTTCTTCGACCTCGCCGAGGAGTTCGAGGTCTCGCTCATCGGCGGCGACACCACGCGCGGCCCGCTCACGCTCACCGTGACGATCATGGGCGAGGTGCCCGCCGGCGCCGCGCTTCGCCGCAGCGGCGCCAAGGTCGGCAACGACATCTGGGTCTCGGGCCATATCGGCGATGCCGCGCTCGCGGTCGCGCACCGCCACGGCAAGCTCCAGCTCGACGAGGCCGACCATCGCGAGGCGGTGATGCGCCTCTACGAGCCCACGCCGCGCGTGGCGCTGGGCCAGGCGCTGCGCGGGCTCGCCACCGCCGCGATCGACGTCTCCGACGGGCTCCTCGCGGACCTGGGCCACATCTGCAAGCTCTCGAAGGTGGGCGCGGTCGTGGACCTGTCCGCGCTGCCGCTCTCGCCCATCGGCGCGAAGCACGTCGCGAGCGACGCCGGCCGCACGGCGATCGTCGCCGGCGGCGACGACTACGAGCTCTGCTTCACCGCGCATCCCAACTCGCGCGAGAGCATCGCCGACCTCATGAAGATGCTCCACGTGCCGCTCACCCGCATCGGGCAGGTGAAGCGCGGCAAGGGCGTGAGCCTCGTGGGCCCCGACGGCAAGCCCGTGAAGATCGATGGCCGCGGATACGACCACTTCTCCGCGGCCTGACCTGCGCTTCCTCGTCGCGCACCCCGCGCACTTCATCGCCCTGGGCTTCGGCAGCGGCCTCGCGCCCGTGGCGCCGGGCACTTTCGGCACGCTCGTCGCGATCCCGATCGCCTGGCTCCTCGGCCAGTTCCTGCCCACGCTCCTGATTCCCTTCTGCGCGATCCCGCTCTTCTTCGTGGGATGGTGGGCGTGCGAGGTCACGGGCCGCGACCTGGGCGACCCCGACCATGGCGCGATGGTGTGGGACGAGGTCGTCGCGTTCCTGCCGCTCGCGGCGTTCGCGATGGCGAGCCCGCTCACCGAGGCCGTCGCCTTCGTGCTCTTCCGCGTGTTCGATGTCTGGAAGCCGTACCCGATCCGGATGCTGGAGAAGAACGTGAAAGGCGGGCTCGGCGTCATGATCGACGACGTGGTCGCGGGCTTCTACGCGTACGTCGCCTTCGCGCTCTTCGTGATCGTGGTCTACAAGGGATTCGGATACAGCGGATGACGATGGATCGTTGGCCCTATCCGCGCATCTTCGCGCACCGCGGCGGCGGCACCCTCGCGCCGGAGAACACGCTCGCCGCCTTCCGCCTCGGACAATCGCTGGGCTACGCGGCCCACGAGTTCGACGTGAAGCTCTCGAAGGACGGGGTGGCGATCCTGCTCCACGATCCCACGCTCGAGCGCACCACGAACGGCGCGGGACTTGCGGCCGACCACGATTGGGAAGCGCTGCGCGCGCTCGATGCGGGGGCCTGGCATTCCGACGAGTACCGCGGGGAGCCGCTCGCGGCCTTCGAGGACGTGGCGCGGCTGCTGCGCGCGAAGGGCACGCTCGCCAACGTCGAGATCAAGCCGACCCCGGGACTCGAGCGCGAGACGGGCGAGCGCGTCGCGCGGCTCGCGGCGGAGCTCTGGGCGGGGGCGAAGGTGCCGCCGCTCCTCTCGTCGTTCTCGTTCGAGTCGCTGATGGCGGCGAAGGCGGCGGTGCCGCAGCTCCCGCGGGCCTGGCTCGCGAGCCGCTTTTCGGAGCAGGACTGGGAGCGGATGGCGGCGCTGGATGCGGTCTCCGTGCACACCAACCACACGAAGCTCGACGTCGCCGACATCGAGAGGCTGCACGCGAAGGGCTATCGCGTGCTCACCTATACGGTGAACGAGGTGCAGGCCGCGGAGCGCCTCTTCGCCGCGGGCGTCGACGGCCTCTTCACGGACAACCTGCGGGAGTTCGCGGCGCGTTTCCCCGACGCGATCCGCGAGCCCGCTTGAGCGGCGCGGGCTAGCGCGGCGAAGCGCCCCCGGCGACGCCGGCGAGGATGGGCGCGCCGATCTCGACTTGCGGCGCTTCGGCGGCGCGCGACGCGCGCATCTCCCCCACCATCCCGGCGACGATGTCGCGCAGGGCGAAGAGGTCCTCGAAGAACCGCAGCGGCGGTCCGGCGTGAAGCTCCCTGAGCATGCGTTCGATGCGGACGTTTTTCATCGCCTTCTCCACGATGTGCGCCCTTGTGGGGCCGGGGGATTCCGTGGAGCGAAGTGTCCGGCCGGGCGCGCCGGGCGTCTGTGCGAACTCGCACAGGCGCGCCGGCGCCCGGTTTCAGCCGTAAGCGGGAAGGGTTTCAGCCGTAACCGTCAGGCGGTGGCGGGCTGGCGCGCGGGCAGGTGCACCTCGTCGCGCCGGGCGACGCGCATGCGGGCGTCGAGGTCGCGCAGCGCCGTGCGCAGGCCTTCCTCCACCACCGGGTGGTAGAACGGCATCTCGAGCATCTGCGCCACCGTCATCTGCGCCTGCAGCGCCCACGCGAGGAGGTGGGCGAGGTGCTCCGCGTCGGGGCCGGCCATCTCGGCGCCCAGGAACCGGCCGCTCTCGGGGGCGCCGTAGACGCGCAGCAGGCCCCGGTTGCGAAGCATCACCCGCGAGCGGCCCTGGTCGTCGAAGGAGACCTCGCCCGCGGCGAGCTCGTGCGCGCCGAGGTGCGCGAAGCCGCCGCCGACGATGGCGATCTGCGGGTCGGTGAACATGATCGCGAGCGGGGCGCGGCGCAGTGCCGGCGCGGCGTCCGGATGGCGCGCGGCGTTCGCCCCCGCGATGCGGCCCTCGTCGGCCGCCTCGTGCAGCAGCGGCACGTCGTTCGCCGCGTCGCCCGCGATGTAGATCGGCGCATCGCCCTTCGCGCGCATCGTGGCCCGGTCGAAGAGCGGCACGCCGCGCGCATCGAGCGCGATGCCCGACGCCTCGAGGCC
>DASUXK010000503.1:0-7537 GCA_036377935.1 Usitatibacter sp. | reverse complement strand
CCGTGGGGACGCAGCATCGCATTCAGCCGGTCGAGCACGACGCCCGGCTCCACCACGGCGCGCAGGCCCTCGGGGTCGACCTCCAGGGCCCGGCCGAGGTGCTTGCTGTCGTCGATCACGAGCGCCGTGCCGACTGTCTGGCCGCACTGCGAGCTCCCCGCGCCGCGCGGCAGGATCGGGATGCCCTCCTCCACGGCGATCTGCATCGCGCAGATGGCCGCATCGGCCGTGCGCGGGACCACGACGCCGACGGGCATGACCTGGTAGATGGAGGCGTCGGTGGCGTAGCGCCCGCGGCTCGCCGCGTCGAAGAGGACCTCGCCGTCGACTTCCCGCGCGAGACGGCGCGCGATCGGCGATCGCTCCCCGCGGCCTTCGACGGCCACGGGAACCGGGGTGGGATGGGTCATGGGAGCTTTTACGAAAGTGCGTATGAAACGGGTCCGGGCTACGGCATTATGGCAATAATCGAGCGGTATCCCGCGCATCGCGGGGAAACCCGGTCTTTACGAAGGAGAGCACCATGCCCGCAGGCCGCCATTTCCTGCAGATTCCCGGACCGACCAACGTGCCCGACCGCGTGCTGCGCGCGATCGACCGCCCCACCATCGACCATCGCGGCCCCGAGTTCCAGGCCCTCGCGAAGGAGGTGCTCGAGGGCATGAAGCGCATCTTCAAGACGCGCCACCCCGTGATCATCTATCCCGCGTCGGGCACGGGCGCCTGGGAAGCGGCGCTCGTGAACACGCTCTCGCCCGGCGACAAGGTGCTCATGTCCGAGACCGGCCACTTCGCCACGCTGTGGATGAAGATGGCGAAGAAGCTCGGGGTCGACGTCGAACTCATCCCCGGCGACTGGCGCCACGGCGCGAACCACGAGGAGATCGAGCGCCGGCTCGCGGCCGACAAGGCCCACGCGATCAAGGCCGTGGCCGTGGTGCACAACGAGACCTCGACGGGCGTGACGACGCGCATCCCGCTCGTGCGCAAGGCGATCGACAACGCGAAGCATCCCGCGCTGCTGCTGGTGGACACCATCTCCTCCCTCGGCTCGATCGACTACCGCCACGACGAGTGGGGCGTGGACGTGACGGTCGGCGGCTCGCAGAAGGGACTCATGCTGCCGCCCGGCCTTTCCTTCAACGCGACCTCGGAGAAGGCGCTCGCCGCGAACAAGGCGGCGAAGCTCCCGCGCTCGTTCTTCGACTGGGCCGAGATGATCCCGGCGAACGCGAACGGCTGGTTTCCTTACACGCCCTCCACCAACCTCCTCTACGGCCTGCGCGAGGCGATCCGCATGCTCGAGGAGGAAGGCCTCGCGAACGTCTTCGCGCGCCACGACCGCCACGCCGAGGCCACGCGCCGCGCGGTGCGCGCCTGGGGCCTGGAGATCCTCTGCCAGAACCCCGAGGAGTACAGCTCCGCCCTCACGGCGGTCGTGATGCCCGCGGGTCACGACGCCGATGCCCTGCGCCAGGCTGTCCTCGACCGGTTCGACATGTCCCTCGGCATGGGGCTCTCGAAGCTGCAGGGAAAGGTGTTCCGCATCGGCCACCTCGGCGATTTCAACGACCTCACGCTGATGGGCACGCTCGCCGGCGTGGAGATGGGGCTCGGGCTCGCCGGCGTTCCGCACAAGAAGGGCGGCGTGCTCGCGGCGATGGAGCACCTCGAGCAGCAGGCGCGCGCGGCCCGGGGCGAGCGGCGCGCCGCCTGACCGCTTTTTCGAACGATGTAGACTTACGCCCACGGGACGGCCGAGCGAGCCGTCGCGACCAACAACGACACATGAGGAGACCGCAATGATCAAGTCCCGATGGATGGGCGCAGTCGCCGCGCTCGCGCTCGCCGTGGCGGCGAGCCCGGCCGCGGCCGACGTCACGCTGCGCGCCTCGCACCAGTTCCCCGGCGGCAAGGGCGACGTGCGCGACGACATGGTGCAGATGATCGCCAAGGAGGTGACGGCGGCCAACGTCGGCCTCAAGGTCCAGGTCTATCCCGGCGCCTCGCTCTTCAAGCCCAAGGAGCAGTGGAACGCGATGGTGAACGGGCAGCTCGACATCACGCTGTTTCCCCTCGACTACGCGAGCGGCAAGGTGCCGGCCTTCGGCGCGACGCTCATGCCGGGCCTCATCCGCAGCCAGGAACGCGCCAAGCGCATCAACAAGTCGAAGTTCATGAAGGACGTGCGCGCCGAGATCGAGAAGCACGGCGTGATCGTGCTCTCCGACGCGTGGTTCGCGGGCGGCATGGCGGCGCGTGAAAAGTGCATCACGAAGCCCTCCGACATGCAGGGCATGAAGTTCCGCGCCGCGGGCCCGACCTTCGCCGCCATGTGGCAGGCCGCCGGCGCGAGCATCGTGAGCCCGCCGTCCAACGAGATCTACAACGCGTTCCAGAGCGGCGTGATCGACGGCACGGACACGAGCCTGGGCTCCTTCGGCTCGATGCGCCTGTACGAGGTGGCCAAGTGCCTCACGGCTCCCGGCGAGAACGCGCTGTGGTTCATGTACGAGCCGGTGCTGATGTCGAAGAAGAACTTCAACAAGCTGAACAAGAAGCAGCAGGAAGCCGTCCTCGCCGCCGGGCGCAAGGCCCAGGAGTACTACGAGGGCAAGGCCGAACAGGTGAACGAGGAGACGATCAAGCAGTTCAAGGGCCACGACGACAAGGTCGTCACCCTCTCGGACGCCGACTACGACGAGTGGATCGCCCTCGCGAAGAAGAGCAGCTACGCGCGCTTCGCGAAGGAAGTCCCGAACGGCCAGAAGCTGATCGACGAAGCGCTCGCGGTGAAGTAGCCGCGCCGCGCCGCCGGCCGCGCGCGCCGCGGCCGGCGCATCCTCGCTGAAGGAAGGGACCCCCTTGGACGCCTTCATCCGGGCCGTTCGCTGGCTCTCGCGCGCCACCGGCGTCGCGGCCGCGCTCCTGATCGGCCTCGCGGTGCTCGTGATCTGCGACATGGTGATCGAGCGCTACGTGTTCAACCTGAACACGATCTGGCAGATCGACTTCGTGACCTACGCCATCGTGGGCGCGACCTTCATCGGCAGCCCCTACGTGCTGATGCACCGCGGCCACGTGAACGTGGACATCCTGCCGATGCACTCCGGCCCCCGCTTCCGCTACTGGCTGGCGATCTGCACCTCGGTGCTCTCGCTCGCCTTCTGCGCGGTGCTCTGGTGGCTGTGCACGAGGTTCTGGTACGAGGCGTGGTCCCTGAACTGGCGCTCCGACACGGTGTGGCGCTCGCGCCTGTGGATCCCCTACCTTTCCATGCCGGTCGGCCTGGGGCTGCTCGTGCTGCAGTACGTGGTCGAGGTCGTGTGCGTCGCGACCGGGCGCGCCAAGCCCTTCGGCATGAGCGCCGAGCCCTACGAGCCGGTCGCATGAGCCCCACCACCCAGGGCGCGATCGTCCTCGTCGCCACGCTCCTGCTGCTCTTCTCCGGCGTTCCGGTCGCGTTCGGCCTCGGCGCGATCTCGATCGTCTTCCTGCTGATCTTCCAGGGCCTGGACGCGATGCGCGTCGTGGCCGAGACCTTCTGGGGCGGCCTGGACGAGTTCACGCTGGTCGCGATCCCCATGTTCGTGATGATGGGCGCGGCCATCGGCTCCTCGCCCGCGGGCAAGGACCTCTACGAGGCCCTCGACCGCTGGCTCTACCGGCTGCCGGGGGGGCTGGCGATCTCCAACCTCGGCGCGTGCGCGATCTTTGCCGCGCTCACGGGCTCCTCGCCCGCCTGCTGCGCGGCCATCGGCCGCATGGGCATCCCCGAGATGCGCCGCCGCGGCTATCCCGACGACGTCGCGACGGGCTCCATCTGCGCGGGCGGCACGCTCGGCATCCTCATCCCGCCCTCGGTCACGTTCATCCTCTACGGCATCGCGACGGAGACCTCGATCGGCCGGCTCTTCCTCGCGGGCGTGATGCCGGGCGTGCTCCTCACGAGCCTCTTCATCCTCTGGACGCTCTTCATCATCTGGAAGCGCGGCTTCCGCAGCCACGCGCCCGACTTCCGCTTCACGTGGAAGCAGAAATTCGGCTCGATCCCCAAGATCGCGCCGTTCATCGCGATCATCGTCGGCGTGATGTGGGTGCTCTACGGGGGCGTGGCGACGCCTTCGGAGGCGGCCGGCGTGGGCGCCGCCCTCTGCGCGATCTTCGCGGTGGTGATCTACAAGATGTGGCGGCCGCACCAGTGGTGGGCGATCCTGCGCGACACCATGCGCGAGTCGGTGATGATCCTCATGATCATCGCCGGCGCGGTGCTCTTCGGCTACATGCTCACGTCGCTCTACCTCACCCAGACGCTCGCCCAGGCGATCGCGGACGCGCACGTGAACAAGTGGGCGCTGATGGCGATGATCAACGTGTTCCTGCTGGTGTGCGGATTCTTCATCCCGCCGGCGGCGATCATCCTCATGACGAGCCCGATCCTGCTGCCCATCATCACCGCGGCGGGCTTCGACCCGGTCTGGTTCGGCGTGGTCCTCACGATCAACATGGAGGTGGGGCTCATCCACCCGCCGGTGGGCCTCAACATCTACATCGTGAACTCCATCGCGCCCGACGTGCCGGTGACGAAGGTGATGTGGGGCACGATCCCGTACGTGCTGTGCATGTTCCTCGCGATCGTGATCCTGTGCATCTTCCCCGAGATCGCGACGTGGCTGCCGGACAAGCTGATGGGGCCGGGGCACTGATGGCCGACATCGAGATGCGCCGCGCCCACGGCATGGGCCTTCCGGCCGCGCGCCGCGCCGCCGAGCAGATGGCCGCGGACCTGGGCAAGCGCTTCGACGTGCGCGCGGCCTGGCAGGGCGACACGCTGCGCTTCGAGCGGCCCGGCGTCTCGGGGCACGTGACGCTCACCGACAAGGACCTGCACCTCGCGATCTCGCTGGGCTTCCTGCTGAAGGCCATGAAGCCCTCGATCGAGAAGCTGATCCACGAGGAGCTCGAGACGCTGTTCCGCAAGGCGCCGGCCGCACGGCCCGCCCCGGCGCGCCCGCCGCGCCCGGCTACACGGCGAAAGGCTGCGAAGCGCCCGAAAAAAGGCGGTTGAGGATCGCGGTCTCGCGGCTCCTCAGCGCGGCGAGGAACTCGTCGCAGCCGTTCATGGTGCGGAAGGCCCCGTAGCCCGCCTCGAGGAAATCCTGCAGGTCGCCCAGCCCCGCCACCTGCGCGGGCTTGCGCATCAGCTTCAGCGTCGTGCCGATGAGCGGCTTCTTCACCAAGGCATCGAGCCGGCGGCCGACGGCTTCCACGAGCTCGATCTGGCGCAGCCGCTCCTCGCGGCTGGAGCTTTTGCGGTACGCCTCGGCGTAGCGCGACTCGTCGAGGGGGCCTTCGGGCAGCGCCCGGGCGAGCGCGTGGTCGAGCGCCTCCGAGAGCGCCTCGAGCTCGATGGCGAGGGCGGCGGTCTCCACCGCGTGGGCGGGCAGCAGCTTCTCCATCACCGGAACGATGCGCAGCAGCTCGTCGTCGCGCGCGCTGAAGTCCTTGGGGCCGTAGAGGTCCTCGAGGAAGAACCGCGTGGCCGCGGCGTAGCGCGGCTGGCTCGCGAGGTCGGCGTAGGTGCCGGCGAGGCGCTTCGATTGCCAGGCCTTCAGCTCGGCGAGCCGCGGGGGCTGCGGCCGGCCGCGCCCGCGCAGCGAATTGAGCGCCTGCAGGTGCGCCTTGAGGCCGTCCGGGCCCTTGCGGCTATCGCGCGCCGGCATGTCGGAGCGAAAGCATGGGTGCTATTCTAGCGAGGATTCAAACGAGCGTTTGATTTCCGCGCCGAGCGTCTTCGTGGTTCCCATGGATGTGCCGGACGTCTCCGGGCCCTTCGAGCGCCTGCGCGCCGCGCGCGACGCCTCCGGCGGCCTTTCCCGCGCCGAGCGCCTCGAAGCGCTCGGGCGCCTCGCGGCGTTGCTGCGCGAGGCGACGCCCGCCCTGTGCGAAGCGGTGGACGCCGATTTCCGCGGCCGCGCGTCGCAGGAGACGCGGCTCCTCGAGATCTTCCCCGCGCTCTCCGCGATCTCCCATGCGCGCCGGCACCTCGCGCGCTGGATGCGCCCGCAGCGCCGCCCGACCGGCCGCTGGTTCCGTCCCGGGCGCTCGCGCGTGCTCTGCCAGCCGCTGGGCGTGGCGGGCATCGTCGTGCCCTGGAACTATCCGCTCTATCTCGCCGTGGCGCCGGCGACCTCGGCGCTCGCCGCGGGCAACCGCGTGCTCGTGAAGATGCCCGAGGGCACGCCGCGCACCTCCGCGCTGTTCGCGCGCCTCGTGGCCGGGCGCTTCGATCCCGCCGTGCTGTCCGTGGTGACGGGCGGCCCCGAAGTCGGGCGCGCGTTCGTCGCCCTTCCCTTCGACCACCTGCTCTTCACCGGCTCCACGGCCGTGGGGCGCCAGGTGATGCGCGCGGCGGCCGAGAACCTCACGCCCGTGACGCTCGAGCTCGGCGGCAAGTCGCCGGCGATCGTCGGCCGCGGCATCGCGATCGCGGAGGCGGCGGACAAGATCCTGTACGGCAAGTGCCTCAATGCGGGGCAGACCTGCATCGCGCCCGACTACGCGCTGGTGCCCGAGGAGCGCGTCGAGGCCTTCGTCGAGGCCGCGCGGGCGAGCGTGACCGCGCTCTATCCGCGCATCGCGGCCAACCCCGACTACAGCGCGATCATCGACGCGCGGCACCGCGCGCGGCTCGCCGGCTACGTGGAGGAGGCGCGCCGCGCGGGCACGCGCGTGGTCGAGATCAATCCGGCGGGCGAGGACCTCGCCGCCTCGGCCAAAATGGCGCCCACGCTCCTCGTCGCGCCCGATCCTTCGTCGGGCGCGATGCGCGAGGAGATCTTCGGGCCGGTGCTGCCGGTGGTGCCCTATCGCACGCTCGACGAGGCGATCGCCTTCGTGAACGCCCGCCCGCGTCCCCTTGCCTTGTACGTCTTCGACCGCGACCGCGCCGCGGTGGACGAGGTGCTGCGGCGCACCGTCTCCGGAGGCGCCACCGTGAACGAGACGCTGCTGCACATCGCGCAGGAGGAGCTGCCCTTCGGCGGCGTGGGCCCTAGCGGCATGGGCGAGTACCACGGCCGCGCCGGCTTCGAGCCGTTCTCGAAGCGCAAGGCGGTCTTCGTGGCCTCGCGCCTCGGCGCCCTGAAGCTCCTGCGCCCCCCCTACGGGCCGCGCTTCGAGGCGCTCGCGCGCCTGCTCCTGCGGCTCGCTTGAGCTCCCGGCGCCGCTTCCTCCAGGTGGGCCTCGCCGCGGCCGCGGCGCTCCTCGCCGTGCGCGCGCTCGAAGGCCCGCCGCCGGCGCCCGCGAGGCCGCACCGCGCGCTGGATCCCGCGAGCGCGCGCATCGTGGCCGCCATCGCGCCGGTGGTGCTCGCCGGCGCGCTGCCCGATTCGCCGATCGCGCGCGAGGCCGCGATCGGGCGCGTGGTCGAGGGGGTGGACCGCGCGGTCGCCGGCTTCGATGCGCCGGTGCGCGAGGAGCTTTCCCGCCTCATGGGGCTGCTGCGCTTCGCGCCCGCGCGCCTCGCGCTCGCCGG
>DASUXK010000502.1:0-2343 GCA_036377935.1 Usitatibacter sp. | reverse complement strand
ATCCACATGAGCAGGACCGTGCCCGCGGTCAGCGAGATGACGATCATGAACACGTGGGGCGTGTCGAACTTGGGGATGATCGCCTGGCCCGCGGTGACCGTGAAGCTCTTGAACAGGAAGACGTAGCCGATCGACTGCGCGAAGGCCAGGCCGACCGTGAGATAGCGCGTGTACTGCGTGATGCGCGCCTGGCCGACCTCGCCCTCCTTCTGAAGCTTCTCAAGCGACGGCACGACGACCACCAGCAGCTGCAGGATGATCGAGGCAGTGATGTACGGCATGATCCCGAGCGCGAAGAGGGCGATGCGCGAAAGCCCGCCGCCGCTGAACGTGTTCAGCAGGTTGAGCACGCCGCCCCCGCCGAACTGCTTCTGGACGGAGTTGACGGCCTCGACGTCGACGCCCGGCACGGGGATGTGCGACCCCAGCCGGTAGAGGCCGAGCAGCAGCGCCGTGAAGGCGAGCTTCTTCCGGATGTCGGGGACCCGGAAGGCGCTGAGGATCGTCGACAGCATCGGTCGAGGGAGGTTACTCGACCACGTTGCACGTCCCGCCGGCAGCCTCGATGGCCGCCCGGGCGGACGCGCTGAAGGCGTGCGCGTGGACCGTCAGGGCCTTGGTGACCTCGCCCTTGGCGAGGATCTTCACCGGGATGCCCTTGCGGGTGCCCAGGCCCTTGTCGCGCAGCGCCTCGAGGGTCACGTCGGCGCCCTTGTCGAAGCGCGCGTCGAGATCCTTGAGATTGACCGCCTGCGTATGCGTGCGGAACGGCTCGAACGGCATCGACTGCTTCTTGTTGGGCCCGCGCAGCTTGCGCATGCGCATGTGGATGGGCATCTGCCCGCCCTCGAAGCGCGCGCGATCCTTCGCGCCCGAGCGCGCGCCGTAGCCCTTCTCGCCGCGCCCGGAGGTCTTGCCCGTGCCCGAGCCCTCGCCGCGGCCGACGCGCTTGCGCGCCTTGCGGCTGCCCGGGGCGGGCTTGAGCGTGTGCAGTCCGAAATCACTCATCGATCTTCACCAGGTGTCGCACGCGATGCACCATGCCGCGCGATTGCGGGGTGTCCTTGACCTCGACCGTGTGGCCGATGCGGCGCAGACCGAGCGAGCGCAGGGTGTCGACCTGCTGGCGGTTGGCGCCGTTGCGGCTCTTGACCTGCGTCACCTTCACGCCGGCTCCTCCTCCGCGGCGCCCTGCGCCTCCTCGGCGGCCTCGGTGGTGCCGTTGACGGCCGCGAGCGTCTCGGCGGCCTGCTTGTCGCCGCCCAGGCCGAGGACCCCGTTGATCGACAGGCCGCGGAGCTCGGCGACCTCCTCGGGCGTGCGCAGGCCCTGCAGGCCCGCGACCGTCGCCTTGACGAGGTTGATCGGGTTCTGCGAGCCCAGCGACTTGGAGAGGATGTCGTGGATGCCGGCCAGCTCGAGCACCGCGCGCACGCCGCCGCCGGCGATGACGCCGGTACCGGGCGAGGCGGGCTTGAGGAACACGCGGCCGGCGCCGAAGACGCCCGTCGTCGTGTGGGTGATCGTCGAGCCGTGCTTGGGCACGCGGAAGAGGTTCTTCTTCGCGCGCTCGACGCCCTTCTGGATCGCCAGCGGGACCTCGTTCGCCTTGCCGTAACCGACGCCGACCACGTCCTTCTCGTCCCCTACGACGACGAGCGCCGTGAACGAGAAGCGCCGGCCGCCCTTGACGACCTTGGCCACGCGGTTGATCTCCACGACCCGCTCCTGCAGGTCGAGCCCGGACTGGCTGACAGAACGGTCGATGCCGTCCTTCATACCTTCAAGCCTCCTTCGCGCACGCCGTCGGCGAACGCCTTCACCTTGCCGTGGTAGCGGTAGCCGCCACGGTCGAACAGCGCGCTGTCGATGCCGGCCGCCTTCGCGCGCTCGGCCAGCAGCTCGCCGGCCTTGCCGGCCTGCTCCATGGGCTTGAGCCCACGCAGGTCGCCCTCGGTCCACGACACGGCGGCCAGCGTGCGGCCGTCGATGTCGTCGATGAGCTGTGCGTGGATGCCGCGGTTGGAGCGGAAGACCGAGATCCGCGGGCGCTCGGCGGTGCCGGACACCTTCGCGCGGACACGGTGGCGGCGCTTGAGGCGCGCCTGGGGCTTCGTGATGACGGTCATGCGCGCTTGCCCACCTTCCGGGCCACGTACTCGCCCTCGTAGCGGATGCCCTTGCCCTTGTAGGGCTCCGGCGGGCGCTGCTTGCGGATGTTGGCGGCGACCTCGCCCACGGCCTGCTTGGAGATGCCGCGGACGATGACGCGGGTCGGCTGCGGCACCTCGAACTCGATGCCGTCGGGGGCGTCGATGTTCACGGGGTGCGAGTAGCCGAGCG
>DASUXK010000501.1:0-5903 GCA_036377935.1 Usitatibacter sp. | reverse complement strand
ATCACCAGCGCGTAGCAGGCGGTGTCGTAGCCGTCCGCGCGCAGCGTGCGTCCCGTGTGCCCTTTCGCGGTGCGCGTCATCATGCCGGCGGTCATGCCGCCGATGGCGCCGATGGTGAGCGCGTGGATCGCGAACTGCGGGGCGACGAGGCCCCACGCGGCGAGCGCGCGCAACAGGAGGTGGATCGGGATCCACGCGTAGGCCGCGTGCAGCACCCAGACCAGCGGCGTGCGCAGCGTGCGCCAGGGGCGCCACAACGCGAGCCGCGCGGCATGCAGCAGCGCCACGACGATCGCGAGCGGCGCCATGATCGCCGGCGGCGCCCCGAGCAGGTCCGCCGCGATCACCGCGAGGATTCCCGCGAGCGCCGCCTTCTCGAGCCACGGCCGGCGTTCGGCCCCCGCGCCCGGGATCGCGTTGTTGGTGAACATCGGCATCACGCGCCCGGCCACCACGGCGATCACGAACATCACGCCGTCCAGCCCGATGGCGATCGCGACGCTCCTCGCCTCCCACGGCAGCACGCCCATCGCCGCGAGGTGCACGGCGAGCGCCGCGAGCCCCGCCGCCACGAGCAGCGGCACGAAGAAGTAGTTGCGCTTGTTGCGGCTGCGCGCGATCGGGATCGCGATGCCGATCGCCGCGACGATCGGGAAAGCGGCGTTCAGCACGCCGGCGGCGAGCGGATTGCCCACGAACATCGAGATGCGGGCGGCCAGCCACACGGCCACGATCGCCGCGAGCCATCCGCCCGTGGGCGTGGGCCGGTTGGTCCAGTTGCGCACCGCCGTGAGGAGGAACCCCGCGATCACCGCGAGCGCGAAGCCGAAGAGCATCTCGTGCGCGTGGCGCGTCGGCGCCTCGAGGTACGGCACGCCGAGCCATCCCGCGTACTCGAGCACCCAGAGCAGCACCGAGATCGAGGCGAAGACCGCCGCGAGGAAGTAGAACGGCCGGAAGCCGAGGCTCCAGAGCGCGAAGCCGCGCGGCGGCGTGTCGGGATCCTCGATCTGCATCAACGTCATGGGCCTGTCCTAGCGCATCACGCGGATGAGCGAGAGCCGCACGCCCGCGAGCGCCGGCTCGCGCTCGATCGCCGCCAGCGCCGCGAGCGGGTTCGAGCGGCGCGGATCGAGCGCGAAGGAGAGCGCGCGCGGCGAGGTGGCGGCGCGCACGCTCGCGCGGTCGACGCCCGGCACGCGCGCCGCGGCGTTGCGCAGCGCCTGCGGATCGAAGGGCGCCTCGACCGCGGCGAACACCACGACGTGGTGCCGCGCGGCCGCCTGCTGCACCACGTCGTAGTCGTACGTCACCGCGATCTTGTCCTCGACGCACACGCCGCACGCGAAGGCGGCGGGCGCGGCGAGCGCGCACACGAGAGCCGCGAAAGCCGCGAGCGCACGCGCCTTCATTTCGCCCCCTTCGCCGGAGCGCGCGTCGAGGGCGTCGTCGCCGCCGACGGCGATTGCTCCCTCGACGCGGGCGCATTGGTGGGCGCCGCCGAGAACGTCCCCGAGGGCGGGCGCGTCACGCCGGGCGGCGTGGGCTGCGGCTGCTCGTGGCCGTGGCCCTGCACGTTCGCATCGGCCCACTGGAAGTACGCGATGACCTCCTTGATGGCCTGCGGCGTCATGTTCTGGTTGGGCATCGGCACCTTGTATTTCTCGAGCAGCTTCTTCGCGTCCGGATCGGTCTTGAGCATCTGGTCCGGGTTCTCCAGCCAGCGCGTGAGCCACTGCGCGTTCTGCCGCCGGGTCACGCCGAGCAAATCGGGCCCCAGCTTGTCGCCGCCGCCGATCGAGTGGCACGCGAGGCAGCGGTTCTCGAACGTGAGCTTGCCCTGCAGCGCGACCGGATCGGTCGGCGCCATCGTCGCGGGAATGTTGTGGTGCTCGATGCTGCCCTCGCCCCTGGCGCCCGCCTCGATCACGCCCACCGCGCCCTGGGAGGCGTTGGCGAAGTGGTGGTCGACCATGGTGTAGCCGCCCGCCTCGGGAATCACGAACTCGACGATCGCCGAGGACGAGGAGCCGAGCAGCACCGTCTGCATGCCGCGGAACTGGTTGTCCGGGTTGCCGTCGATCCACACGCGATCGAAGATCGTCCCCACGACGTGGAAGCTCGAGGTGTTGGAGGGCCCCACGTTCAGCACGAAGAGCCGCACGCGCTCGCCGGGCTTCGCCTGGAGCGGGTGGTCGACGTAGCGGTTGTACTGGCCGCCGAACACCGTGTAGGTCGGCGCCTTGGAGCGCACGCGCTCGGTGTCCAGCACGTAGAGCGGCACGCCGTCGATCTTGCGATGCTCCGGATCGGGTTTGGTGTAGAACTCGCTCTGGATCACCGCGTACTCGCGCTGCACCTTCGTGGGATAGCCCTCGCGCGGCTCGACGATGAACATCCCGTACATGCCCGAGGCGATGTGCTCGAGCACCATGGGCGTGCCGCAGTGGTACATGAAGACGCCCGGATAGTTCGGCGTGAACTCGAACGTGATCGTCTGCCCCGGCGCGATGGAGCGGTACTTGTCCGTGGGCGAGACCATCGCCGCGTGGAAGTCCATCGAGTGCATCATCGGCGCCGTGGTGAAGTCGATGCCCGGCATGTGCTCGTCGGAGCGGTTGGTCATCGAGAACCGGATGCGGTCGCCCACCCGCGCGCGGATGATCGGGCCCGGCACGTGGTCGCCGAAGGTCCACGCGGTGAATTTCACGCCCGGCGCGAGATCGATGACCTTGTGGGTGACGTCGAGCTGGATCTCCTTCACGTGATCGGGCACGAGCGGCTGGACCTCCGGGCCCAGCGAGAGCGCGGCGCCCTTCGAGAACGAGCCCGTGTGGCGGACGTTGTCCACCTTCGCCGGGCCGGGGTTGAAGTCCATGTGCGCGGTGTCGTACTTGTCCACCGGCTTCGCCGCCGCGGTCTTCTCGCCGGAGTGGCACGCGGCGAGCCCGAGCGCGACGAACGGCATGAGGAAAAGGTAAAGTCGAGACAAAGGCTTCCGCAAGCTACCTCCGCGATTCTTCGGCTGTTGTTGTCGGTCGTGTCCCTGTGGCCGAAGTCCGGCTCAGGGCGTAGGCGAGCGTTCCCACGAAGACGAGGAGCGCCACGGCGTTCAGGATACCGCCCGCTTCGCGCATCCGGAAGGCGCCGGGCCCCTCGGCCAGGCGCACGATCACGGAAACGTGCAGCAGCCCGAGCGGCACGTAGAAGAACGGCGTGTAGCGCATGCGGCGCCGCGCGACCACCGGAACCACCACCGGCGCGTGCGCGAGGATCATCGAGAAGACGAAGCCCAGGCCCAGCGCATGCAGCGCCGCGTCGCGCCACGCCGGGTTCACCGCGGACATCATCGCCCACGCGAACCCGCCCAGCGCGAGCCAGGCGTAGCCCGCGAGGAGCGCCACCGCGGCGTAGCGCGCGAAGCCCTCGGTGAGCACGGTGCGGCGCGCGAGGTCGTAGGCCGCGCACCACGCGGCGATCGCCACGAGTCCCGCGCCGAAGACGATGCCGCCTCCTGCCGCAGACCACGTCTGGACGAGCGCGCCCGCCAGCGCGAGCGCGACGGCCGCGAGGAAGAGGCGCGCGGCGACCGGCGGCCGGCGCACGAGGCGCGTCATCTCGAGGCGCTCGGCGGCGATGGTGAGCACGAGGAAGGCGAACCACCATGCCGCGGGCACGTTCGGCATCGCGCCCGCGAGGTTCAGCGCGTTGCCCGCGAGCCAGCACGCCGAAGCCACGAGCAGCAGCACGATATGCACGAGCGGCTGGCGGCGCACGAGGTCGATGCCGACGGCGAGGAGGAAGAGCGGCGCGACGAGCGAGACCGCGAGCCCCGCCTCGCGATAGCCGTGCAGCACGATCACCCCGCCCAGGCCGGCCGCGAGCGGCGCGCCGAATGCGTAGGGCTTGCCGAGCGCGATCGCGCGCTCGAGCGAGATGACCGTGCCGAGGAAGCCGCCGGTCATGAGCGCGCCGTGGTTCACCGCGGCCGCGGGGACGACGAGCGGCACTCCGAGCCGCGCGAGGCCGCCGAGGACTCCCGCGACGAGGCACGCGGCGCCGAGCGCGAGGAGCGCGAGGCGGACCGCGGGCACCTCAGTCCCAGCCCATGGCCATGCGCGCGCGCCGGCTCATCATCTGCGGACTCCAGGGCGGATCCCACACGAGCTCGCAGTCGATCTTCGTCTCGGTGCCCAGCAGGTCCGTGAGCTCCTGCACGACGTCGTCCATGATCAGCTCGGCGACGGGGCACGCGGCCGAGGTCATGGTGAGGTTCACCTTCACCGCGCCCTCGCCCGCCTCGACGCCGTAGACGAGGCCGAGGTCGACGATGTTGAGCGCCATCTCCGGGTCCACCACGCGCGCGAGCGCCGCCGCGAGCGGCGCCTGCAGGTCGGCGGGGCCCCGGTATTCGAACGGGGGCCGCTCGCTCATTGCAGGGGAATCTTCCATTTCATGAGGTCTTCCAGTGTATAGCGGTCCAGCACCTCGAGGAACGCATCGAGCGCCTCGTGGAAGACGCCCTCCAGCCGGCAGCGCCCCGCGAGCGCGCACGTGTTGCTTTCGGCGTCGAAGCATTCGGCGATGTTCAGCGTTTCGCTCAGGCGCACCACCCTGCCCACGTTGATGCTCGCGGGCGAGGTGGCGAGAGAGATGCCGCCGCCGCGCCCACGCAGGTTGCGCAGCATCCCGAGAGCGCCCAGCGCATGCACGACCTTCACCAGGTGGTTCTCCGAGACCGCGAGACCGCGCGCCGCGTCGGCGACGGTGGTGTGTCCCTCGGGGGCCTGCGCGACGAACATCAGCGTGCGCAGGCTGTAGTCGGTGAAGGCCGTGATGCGCATGGCGCGCTCAGTCCGCGGCGCCGCCGGCGCTGCCCGTCTCGCCGATCGCCGCCGGCACCGGCGCTTCGCGCGCCGGGCGCAGAAGCTTCAGCGCGTAGAGGGCGAGCGCGAAGGCGCCCAGCGAGAACACGATGTCGCCGGGCACGCGCAGCCACACCAGCGTCTCCATCACGCCGGAGTGCACGATGGCGGGCGAGCGCGCGTACCACAGGCCCTCGGTGATGCTGTACCACGCCTGGTAGAGCCCGGCGGGGAGCAGCGAGCCGAAGACCATCAGCGCGAGGCCGATGTTCAGGCCCCAGAACGCCGGCGCGAGGAGGCGGTCCGCATGCAGGTTGCGCGCGAAGAGGCCGCGCAGGCAGAAGAGCATGAGGCCGATCCCGAGCATGCCGTACACGCCGAAGAGCGCGGCGTGGCCGTGGGCCGGCGTCATGTTGAGGCCCTGCACGTAGTAGAGCGAAGCCGGCGGGTTGATCGCGAAGCCGAGCAGGCCCGCGCCCACGGTGTTCCAGAAGCCCACCGCGACGAAGCACAGCACGGGCCACTTGTAGGCCTGCAGCCAGGCCACGCCTTGCGACTTCTTCCAGTTCTGCAGGGCTTCCAGGCCGATCAGCGTCAGCGGCACCACTTCGAGGGCCGAGAACACGGCGCCCACGGCGATGACGGAAGTCGGCGTGCCGGTCCAGTACAGGTGGTGCAGCGTGCCCAGGATGCCGCCGAACAGGAACACGATCGTCTCGGCGATGATGGCGCGGTTGGCGCTCGTGGCGCGCACCAGGCCCAGCCTGGTGAACAGCAGCGCGATCACGGCGGTGGCGAACACCTCGAAGAAGCCTTCCACCCACAGGTGGACCAGCCACCAGCGCCAGTACTCGATCATGGAGTAGTGCGTGGTCTTGCCCCAGGCGAGCGAGGTCGCGTAGAAGCCGCCGATGCAGACGGCCGACAGGAAGACCATCGCGATCAGGCCGCGGCTTTCGCTGGGCTTGGTGAGCGCGGGCCACAGGGCGCGACCGAGCAGGAAGGCCCAGAACAGCAGGCCGATGAACAGCAGGATCT
>DASUXK010000500.1:0-5336 GCA_036377935.1 Usitatibacter sp. | reverse complement strand
ATCCACCACCACCCGGGCGGCGCGCCGCCGGCGAGCGCGGCCTCGAGCACGAAGAGCACGAACGGGCTGCTGAGGTTGCCGTACTCGCGCAGCATCGCGGCGCTCCACGCGAGGTCGGGCTCGGCGAGGCCGATCCGCCCGCGCAGCTCCTCGAGCACCTTGCGCCCGCCGGCGTGCATGATCCACGCGGCGATGTCGCCGCGCGCGAGCCCTTCGCGCTCCAGCACGCGGGCGAGCACCTCGCGCGCGCTTTCCCCGGCGAGGCGCGGCACGGGCAGCGTGAGCACGTTGCGCAGCATCCCGCCGCGCTGCTCGAAGCGCAACGCATCGCGCTTCGACGGATCGGTGAGGCTTTCGGCCGCGAGCCACTCGAGCGAGCGTCCTTCGCGCGGCGCGCGCGACGACACCACCGCGGCCCCCGCACCGTCGCCGAAGAGGCACGCGCTCACCAGGACGCCGAGATCGTCGTCGAGATAGAAGGCGGCGCTGCACACCTCCACGCACACGCAGAGCGCGTGGTCGCACCGGCCGGCGGCGAGCAACGCCTCGGCGGCGCGCAGGTTGGGCAACGCCGCCCCGCATCCCTGCCCCACGAGGTCGAGCGCCACCACGTCGGCGCGAAGCCCCAGCGTCTCCGCGACGTAGCTCGTGAGCCCGGGACAGAGATAGCCCGTGCAGGTGCTCACCACGATCGCATCGATGTCGCGAGAGGTGAGCCCCGCGCGGGCGAGGGCGCGCGAAGCGGCCCGCGAGGCGAGCGCCGGCGCGTGGCGCGCGAAGCGCCGGTGCAGCGTGTCGGGATCGATCTCGAAGCTCTCGTCGAGCGAGTCGAGGGCGAGCGAGCGGCGCTCGATGCCGTTGTCGTGGTGGAGGATTCCCTGGAGCACCGCGTGCGCGCGCGGCGTGATCCCGGGGCGCGGGGCGCGGGCGAGCGCCTCCCAGCATTCGGCCTGCGTGAAGCTGCGCGGCGGGACCGCCGTGCCCAATCCGGTGAGGAACATCGTCCGGCCACCCTGGAAGCCGCGCCGCAAGAAAGCACGGCGCTTCGATGGAAACACGCGCGGGCCGCGTGCCATTCCGCGGGTCAGACCGCGGGCGGACGGCCGCGTTCAGGCCACGCGGTAGCGCTCGACCGCTTCCTCGTTCCAGGCGAGCCCGCAGCCGGGGCGTTCCGACGGGATCGCCCGCCCGTCCTCCACGCGCAGCGGCTCGGCGAGGATCGGCGCCGCCCAGTCCACGTACTCGAGCCAGTGGGCGGTGGGCGTCGCTCGCAGCAGGTGCGCGCTCACCTCGGGGAAGAGGTGGGAGGACATCTCGATGCCGCGGGCGCCGGCGAGCGCGGCGGCGCGCTGCCATCCGGTCACCCCGCCGATGCGCTCGAGGTCGGGCATCACGAGGTCGCACGCGCCGGCTTCGAGCGCCTGCGCCATGCCCTGCGGCAGCGAGAAGTTCTCGCCGATCTGCACCGGCGTGGCGAGGTCGCGCACGAGGCGCGCCGCGCCCGCGTAATCGTCGTGGCGGATCGGCTCCTCGATCCACGCGAGGCCCTCGGCGTCGAGGGCGCGCCCGCGGGCGAGCGCCTCGGCGACGGTGAGCGCCTGGTTGTAGTCGACCATGATCGCGACCGAGGGCCCGACGCGATCGCGGACCGCCCGCACCGCGGCGAGGTCCCCGGCGAGCGTCGGGTAGCCCAGCCGCAGCTTGACCGCCTCGAAGCCGCCCTCGAGCAGCTCCTCGGCCTCGTCGGCGAGCGGGCCCGGATCCATGAGCCCGAGGCCGTTGCTGTTGTACGCGGGCACGGGGCCGGGAGTCGCGCCGAGCAGCGCGCAGAGCGGCTGTCCCGCGGCCACGGCGAGCGCGTCCCAGCACGCGACGTCGAAGGCGGACATCGCCATGCGCACGATGCCCTGCACGCCGACCAGCGTGAAGCGGCGCGCGAGCTTCCTGCACGCATCGAGCGGCGCCACGCGCTCGCCCTTCGTCACGCGCTCGATCTCGGCGAGGATCGCCGCGATGCCCGGCGCCGAGGCGGGGAGGTAGCAGAAGAGATACGCACGGCCGGTCACGCCTTCCTCGGTGTCGAGGTCCACGAGGAGCAGGGGCGCCGCGCGCACCGCCGCCTGGCTCGTGCCGAGCACGTGGCGCATCGGCACCTCGACGGCCCGCGCGCGGATCGCGCGCACCGTGAGGCGCGCGGCGCTCACCGCGGTGCGCCGGCGGCGTGCAGCGCGAGGATGTCGCGCACCGCGCGGTTGGCCGGCGTGGGCACCCCCACCGGCTCGCCCAGCTGCACCACGCCGCCCGAGAGCCACTCCACCTCGAGCGGGTTGCCGCGCTCGAGGTCGTGGTGCATCGAGGAGGTCATGTCGAAGGGCAGCCCGTCGGCGAACGCGAGGCGCTCGTCGGCATAGCCTTCCGCGAGCGCGACGCCGTGCGCGCGGCCGACGGCGACCGTCTCGCGCATGAGGTCGTGGAAGAAGGCGCGCGCGCGCGGCTCGCCGCGGATCGCGCCGATCGGGCGGCGCATCGTGGTCGTCGCGCCCGAGAGGCCGACGAGGAAGACGTACTTCTCCCACAGCGAGCGGCGGATGTCGGCCGAGAGCTCCGCGCTCACGCCGGAGGCCACGAGCGCCTCGTGCAGGAAGCGCGCGCGCGGCGACACGCGCCCGTCGTACTCGCCGACGATCACGCGCTGCATCGTGCCCACCTGCTTGATCACGCCGGGCCGCGAGATGTGCGTGGCGACGTAGCCCACGCCGCCCATCACGCGCTCCGGGCCGAAATGGCGCCGCAGGATGTCGTCCTTGATGACGCCGTTCTGCAGCGAGAGGACGCCGGTCGCGGGGCCGACGATCGGCGCGATCGCCTTCGCCGCGCCCTCGGTGTCCCACAGCTTCACGGACAGCACGACCAGGTCCACGGGGCCGATCGACGCGGGGTCGTCGGTCACGCGCACCTTCGGAACGTGGATGTCGCCCTGCGCTTCGTTCTCGATGCGCAGCCCTTCTTCGCGCATCGCCTGCAGGTGCCGGCCGCGTGCGACGAAAGTGACGTCATAGCCGGCCCGCGCGAGCCGGCCCCCGAAGAACCCCCCGACGCCGCCGGCGCCCATCATCGCGATCTTCATGCCCGGAAGGATAACAAACCGAAAAGGGGACGGCCCCTCTTTCCGGCATGCGGAAAGGGGACGGCCCCTTTATTCGGCGTCGGCGCGGCTGGCGAGGAGGCGCGCGGAGTTGCGCTCGAGCCAGCGGCGGATGCGGTTCGCGTCCGCGATGCGGGTGAGGCGGCCCCAGGAGTCGAGCAGCACGATGACCACCGGCTGGTTGGCGATCATCGCCTGCATCACGAGGCACTTGCCCGCCTCGCTGATGTAGCCGGTCTTCGACAGGCCGATCTTCCAGTCGGAATGCCGCACGAGGCCGTTGGTGTTGATGAAGCTCAGCTTGCGGCGCGAATCGGGCAGCTGCACGGTCACGGCGGGCGTGGTGGTGAACTCGCGGATCAGCTCGTACTGCGAGGCGGCCGCGACCAGCTTGCCGAGATCCGCGGGGCTCGACACGTTCTCGGGCGACAGCCCCGACGAATCGACGTAATGCGTCTGCGCGAGCCCGAGCTGCTTCGCCTTCTCGTTCATCGCGGCGACGAAGGCCTCGATGCCGCCGGGATAGTTGCGCCCGAGCGCCGAGGCCGCGCGGTTCTCGCTCGCCATCAGCGCCAGGCGCAGCAGGTCGTCGCGGCGGAAGTGGCTGCCGATGGGAAGGCGCGAGGTGGTGTTCTTGACGTGGTCGACGTCGTCCTTCGTGATCTCGATCGGCTCGTCGAGCGGCTGGTTCGCATCGAGCACCACCATGGCCGTCATGAGCTTGGTGATCGAGGCGATGGGCGCCTGCTGGTCCGCGTTCTTGGCGAAGAGCGTCTCGCCGGTCGTAGGATCGAGCACCAGGGCGGCGCTGGAGCGCACGAACGGATTGGCGTCCCTGGAGACTTCCGCCACCCCGGCCTTGGCGTGGCCCCGGTGGGCCGGCGCGGCCATCGTCGCGCAGGGCAGCGCGGCGAGGACCAGGATGGCGAGCGTTCGAATCACGGGAGGAAATCTCCTCTGGAGGCAGGCGAAACCATAGCAAACAACGCGGGTTCGTGACAACATTTCGAACGCCTCTCAGGATTCCCGCCCAACCCGCTGATCCCATGGCCCATTCCGGCCCCAAGCCACCCCATCCCGAGACCCTCGCCGTGCATGCCGGGCAGTCCCCGGACCCGGCCACCGGCGCCCGGGCGGTGCCGATCTACCAGACGTCCTCGTTCGTCTTCCCCGACACCGACACCGCCGCGGCGCTCTTCGACATGGAGACGCCGGGCCACGTGTACTCGCGGCTCTCGAACCCCACGGTCGCGGTGTTCGAGGAGCGCATGGCCGCGCTGGAGGACGGGGTGGGGGCGATCGCGACCGCGAGCGGCCAGGCGGCGCTGCACCTCGCGATCGTGACGCTCATGGGCCGCGGCGGGCACATCGTGGCCTCGTCGAGCCTCTACGGGGGCTCGCACAACCTCCTCGCGTACACCCTGCCGCGCTTCGGCATCGAGACGACGTTCGTGCCGGCGCGCGACGTGGAGGCGTGGCGGCGCGCGGTGCGCCCGCAGACGCGGCTGCTCTTCGGCGAGAGCGTGGGCAACCCCTCCGTCGACGTGCTCGACATCCCGGCCGTCGCGAAGGTCGCCGACGCGCATCACGTGCCGCTGCTCGTCGATGCGACGGTGACCACCCCCGCGCTCGGCCGTCCCTTCGAGCAGGGCGCGCACCTGGTGGTGCACTCGGCGACGAAATTCCTTTCCGGACACGGCATCGTGATCGGCGGCGTGCTGGTGGACGGCGGGCGCTTCGACTGGACCGCCGACGCACGGTTCCCGACGCTCACCGAGCCCTACGAGGGATTCCACGGCATGGTGTTCGCGGAAGAGTCTTCCACCTCGGCGTTCCTGCTGCGCGCGCGGCGCGAGGGGCTGCGCGACTTCGGCGCGTGCATGGCGCCGGCCACCGCGTTCCACATCCTGCAGGGGCTGGAGACGCTGCCGCTGCGCATGGCGCGGCACATCGAGAACACGTCGCGCATCGTGCGCTTCCTCGCCTCGCACGAGGCGGTGGAGCGCGTGAACCATCCCGACGTCGAGTCGCATCCGGACCACGCGCTCGTGCGAAGGCTCTACCCGCGCGGCGCGAGCGCGATCCTGTCCTTCGAGTTGAAAGGCGGCCGCGAGGCGGGCCGGCGCTTCATCGAGGCGCTCTCGCTCTTCTCGCACCTCGCCAACATCGGCGACGCGAAGTCGCTGGTGAT
>DASUXK010000499.1:0-4815 GCA_036377935.1 Usitatibacter sp. | reverse complement strand
CCTTTCCATCTGCGCGCCGATGCCCGAGAGCGCGCGCACCGGAAGCTCGAAGAGGCGGTCCGGAAGCTCGCGCTTCTCGATCAGCACCAGGCCGTCCGGCTTCACGAGGTCCGAGGCGGTCTTCGCGATGAAGGTGTTGGGCCCGATGCCGATGGACGTGCGCAGGTGCTCGCCGACCCGCGCCGCGAGGGTCGCCTTCACCTTGCGCGCCAGCTCGAGCGCGCGCGCGGGCTCGCGCCAGCGGCCCGTGAGCTCGCAATCCATCTCGTCGATGGACAGCACCGCGCGCACCGGCACGACGGAATCCACCGCCGCCACCGCCCGATGGTGATGATCGATGTAGATCTCGTGGCGCGCGATCACGAACTCGATTCCCGGGCAGAGCCGGCGCGCATCGGCGACCTTCGTGCCGGTCTTCACCCCGAAGGTCTTGGCCTCCACGCTCGCGGCGATGCACACGGTGGTATCGGCGAGCATGGGCACCACGCCCAGCGGCCTGCCGCGCAGCCGCGGCTCCACCTGCTGCTCCACCGACGCGAAGTAGGAGTTGAAGTCGACGAGGAGCGAGCGCAGCGTCATGGCGGGGCCGGCCGGCCGCGAGCGGCGTTCAGCCGCGCGGCAGCGTGATCGGCCGGTCCGTCGCCTCCATGAACTTGCGGCGGAAGACCAGCGGGTCGGCGATGCCGGGAATCGGCTCGATGGAGCCGCCGGTCCCGGTCACGAGGATCGTCCCGAAGTTGAGGATGCGTCCCCAGAAGCCCTGGTCGACGCGCAGCGCCTCCACCTTCTGCAGGTTGATCTCCACCGTGTCGCGCTTGATGAAGCCGAACTTCGCGATCACGCGGCGATTGGTGATCGCGAGCTCCGTGGAGTGCACCTTGATCCACGCGCCGATGAGGAAGAAGAGGCCGACCACCACGGCGAGGAGCAGCACGCCCAGGACCACCATGCCCGCCTGCGACCACCACGAGACGCGCGCGCGGTGCAGCACCACCTCGCCGGCGACCAGGGAGTCGTCGATGTACGACATGTCAGGCGAGGTCGGTCGCGGCGACGAAGTCGCGCACGATGGTTTCGAGGCCGCGCGCGTCCTCCTCGCCGAAGCGCGCGAGCCGCGGGCTGTCGAGGTCGAGGACGCCGACCGCCTTGCCCTCGCGCATCACGGGCACGACGAGCTCGCTGCGCGAGGCGCAATCGCAGGCGATGTGCCCCGCGAACGCATTCACGTCGGGGACGACGATCGAGCGGCCCTCGGCCGCCGCCGTGCCGCACACGCCCTTGCCGAGGGGAATGCGGATGCACGCCGGCTTGCCCTGGAACGGCCCGAGGACGAGCTCGTCGCCGCGCCGCCAGTAGAAGCCTGCCCAGTTGAGGTCGGGCAGCGAGTGGAAGACGAGCGCGGCGAGGTTGGCGGAGTTGGCGAGGAAATCGCGCTCGCCCTCGAAGAGCGCGCCGGCGAGCTCCCGCAGCTCCTCGTAGAGGGCGGGGCGGGAGGTGGAGGTGGATTTTGCGGTCGCGAACATGGGGTAGCGCCTGGGGCGATTTTACCCCCTGCCGGGGTGGCGCCCTTTTCCCCTTCGATCCGCAGGGAAGCCCGCGGGCCGGGGCCCGCGGGCGCGCGCTCCGCGCGGGACGGTCAGGTGGCGGGCGCTCGCCCGTTCAACGGAACTCGGGATCGGGCGTTGACGTCGTTATAATCGCCCCTTCCCCGGCGTGCGCCCCGCCGCCATGCCCCCCGAATCCTCCTCCGCCCCGTCACTCGATCCGGCCGCGGCGTCGCCGCCCGTGGCCCCGCGCCGCCCGAAGACCCTCACCCGATTCGGCGACCGGCGCGTGGATCCGTATTTCTGGCTGCGAAACCGCGACGATCCGGAGGTGATCGCGTACCTGCGCGCCGAGAACCGCTACACGGAGCGGCTGATGAAGCCGCTCGCCGGCCTGCGCGGGAAGCTCTACGGCGAGTTCCTGGACCGCATCCAGGAGACGGACCAGACGGTCCCCTACCGCTGGCACGGCGACTGGTACTACCAGCGCGAGGTGAAGGGCCTGCAGTACCCGATCTATTGCCGGCGCCGCGGCTCCATGGAGTCGCCCGAGGAAGTGCTCGTCGACGAGAACGCGCTCGCCGAGGGGCACAAGTACACGGCGCTCGGCGCGCTCGAGGTGAGCCCCGACGGCAGGCTCCTCGCCTACACGGTGGATTTCACGGGCTATCGCCAGTACCGGCTCTTCGTGAAGGACCTCGCCACCGGCGAGCTCCTGCGCGACGGCGCGAAGCGCGTCACGTCGCTCGCCTGGTCCGCCGATAGCCGCCACATCTTCTACGTCGAGGAGCACGAGACCACCAAGCGCAGCTATTGCCTGCACCGCCTCGCCCTCGGCGGGCGTGACGAGCGCGTCTACCTCGAGCCCGACGAGCTCTACGACATCGGCATCTGCGACACGAAGAGCGAGGCCTTCCTCGTCCTCGCCATCGTGAGCAAGGACACGTCGGAAATGCGCGTGCTGCCCGCGCGCGAGCCGCACGGCGAGTTCCGCACGGTGGTGCCGCGGCGCAAGGGCCACGAGTACTACATCGAGCACCGCGGCGACGAGTTCTTCATCCGCACCAACGACCGCGGGCGCAATTTCCGCCTCGTGCGCGCGCCCGTCGGGGATCCCTCCCCGCGCAACTGGAAGCAGGTGCTCGCGCACCGGCCCATGGTGATGCTCGAGGAGGTGGAGGTCTTCCGCGACTTCTGGATCGCCGAGGAGCGCGACCGGGGCGTGGTGAGGATCCGCATCACCGATTTCGCGAGCGGCAAGGGCCGCTACATCGGGTTCGACGAGGCGGTGTACTCGACGCAGCCCGGCACCAACGCGCAGTTCGACGCGCGGCGCTTCCGCTTCGTCTACGAGAGCCTCGTCACGCCGCGCTCCGTGTACGACTACGAGCTCGCCACCGGCAAGTCGCGGCTCCTCAAGCGCTATCCGGTGCTCGGCGGCTACGATCCCGCCGATTACCGCTCGGAGGCGCTCACCGCGGTCGCGAAGGACGGCACGCGCATCCCGATCTCGCTCGTCTACCGCAAGTCGCTGCGGCGCCCGGGGGCGCAGCCGCTGCTGCTCTACGGCTATGGCGCCTACGGCATCCCCATCGATCCGTACTTCAGCACCGCGCGCATCTCGCTCCTCGACCGCGGCATGATCTTCGCCATCGCGCACGTGCGCGGCGGCGGCGATCGCGGCAAGGCCTGGTACGACGCGGGCAAGCTCCTGCGCAAGAAGAACACCTTCACCGACTTCATCGCCTGCGCGCAGGCGCTCGTGCGCCGGCGCTACACCGCGCCGGACCGCCTCGCGATCATCGGCGGAAGCGCGGGCGGGCTCCTCGTGGGCGCCGTCGTCAACATGCGGCCGGACCTCTTCCGCGTGGCCGTCGCGCAGGTCCCGTTCCTCGACGTCGTCACCACCATGCTCGACCGGTCGCTGCCGCTCACCGTCGGCGAGTACCTGGAGTGGGGCAATCCCAACGTCGAGCGCTACTACCGCGCCATGCGCTCGTATTCGCCTTACGACAACCTGAAGCGCGGGGCGTACCCGGCGATGCTCGTCGAGACCTCGTACAACGACAGCCAGGTGATGTACTGGGAGCCCGCCAAGTTCGTGGCGAAGCTGCGCACGCTCAAGACGGATGCGCGCCCGCTGCTCCTGAAGACCGTGATGGAGGCGGGCCATGGGGGAGCGTCCGGCCGCTACGATGCGATGAAGGAGCTCGCGTTCACGTTCGCGTTCGTGCTCGACCAGTTGGGACTCGCGGACTCAAGTTGACCAACCTCCAGCTCTTCGTCGCCTGCGTCGCGATCTGGGGCTCGACCTGGCTCGCGATCACGTTCCAGCTCGGCACGGTCGCGCCGGAGGCGAGCGTCGCATGGCGCTTCCTGCTCGCTTCCGCGATCGTCTTCGCGTACTGCGCGGCGCGGCGCCTGCCGCTGCGCTACGCGCCGCGCGAGCACGCGTGGATCGCGCTGCAGGGCGTGCTGATGTTCAGCGCGAGCTACATCGCGGTGTACTACGCGGAGCAGAACGTGGTGTCGGGTCTCGTCGCCGTGGGGTATTCGGCGAGCCCGCTCCTCGGCATGGTGGGCATGCGCCTCGTGTTCCGCACGCCGATGACGCAGGCGGTGGCCCTGGGCTCCATCCTCGGCATGGCGGGCATCGTGCTCGTCTTCTGGCCCGAGTTCGCGCACCTGCGCGGCGACCGCCGCACGGCGCTCGGCGCCTTCTTCACGGTGCTCGCCGTGGTGCTCTCCACGCTCGGCAGCCTGGCGGCGCACCGCAACCAGGAGGCGCGCGTCCCGCTGTGGCAGGGCATGGCGTGGGCGATGCTCTACGGCGCGCTCTTCTCGCTCGCGGTCGCCATCGTCTCGGGCCGCCGGATCGCGTTCGACGCGCGGCCCGCGTACGTGCTCTCCCTCGCCTACCTCGCGCTGCTGGGCTCGGTGGTGGCGTTCGGCGGCTACCTCACGCTGTTGCGGCGCCTCGGCGTGGCGCGCGCGGGATACATCGGCGTGATGGTGCCCATCGTCGCGCTCGTCGTCTCCGCGGTCTTCGAGGGCTTCCGCTGGCACGCCCTCACCGGCGTCGGCATCGCGGTCTCGGTCGCGGGCAACGTGGTGGTGCTGCGGGAGCGATCGCGCACGTGAGCGCGCGCCGCCGGTTCGGCGTTGCGCTGGCGCTGTCCATCGCGGCGCACGTGCTCCTCTTCACGTTCGCGCGACCCGTGGCGGAGCGGCACCGGCTTTCCTCCAGCGCGGGCCCGATGATCGTGACGCT
>DASUXK010000498.1:0-17746 GCA_036377935.1 Usitatibacter sp. | reverse complement strand
GCTACGTCGCGGGCGGGGATTTTTCCGATGCGCACGCGCGCGGCATCCTCGCGCTGGACGACGTGGAGCGGTTGTCCGAGGAGCGGCAGGTCGCCCTCTTCAATGCGTTCAACGAGGGCGCGTTCGCGCGGCTCGTGGTGGCCGCGGCGGCCGCGCCCCGCGACGTGCGGCTGCGCCGCGACCTCGCCACCCGGCTCGCGACCGGGCTCACGTACCGCGTGCTGCCCCTCACCGACGAGGAGAAGCGCGCGGCGCTCGCGGCCCACGCGCGCGCCCGCGGCTTCGCGCTCGCCGAGGAGGTGGGCGCGTATCTCCTCACCCACGCGCGCCGCGACATGGGCTCGCTCATGGCGGCGCTCGATTCGCTCGACCGCTATTCCCTCGAGACGGGGCGGCCCATCACGGTGCCGCTGCTGAAGGCGGCCCTCGCGTGAGCCGCCCGAAGCTCGCCTTGTTCGACCTCGACCATACGCTGCTCGACGGCGACAGCGACGTCTCGTGGGCGGAGTTCCTCATCGAGGAGGGCGTGCTGCATCCGGACGAGTACCACCCGAAGAACCAGTGGTTCTTCGAGCGCTACAAGGACGGCACGCTCGACATCCACGAGTTCCTCGAATTCCAGCTCGCGCCGCTCGCGGCGCACCGCCGCTCGCAGCTCGACGCCTGGCACGAGGAGTTCATGCAACGCAAGATCCGTCCCATCATCCACGCGCGCGCGGCGGAGCTCATCGCGAAGCATGCCGATGGATTGCGCGCGCTGGTGACCGCCACCAACCGCTTCATCACCGCGCCCATCGCCCGCGAGCTGGGCATCGAGCACCTCATCGCCACCGACATCGAGGAAGTGGACGGCGAGTTCACCGGCAAGCCGCGCGGCACGCCCTCGTTCCGCGAGGGCAAGATCGCGCGCGTGCAGGAGTGGCTCGCGGGAATGGACCGGCGCCTCGGGGACTACGAGAGCTGGTTCTACAGCGATTCCCTGAACGACCTGCCGCTGCTCGAGCGCGTGACGCATCCGGTGGCCGTCGATCCGGACGCGACGCTGCGGGCGAAGGCGATGGAGCGGGGATGGGAGGTGATTTCGTTGAAGGAGAACCAGGAAGCCGTTGCGGACCCGGCAGTCGGACCCTTACCCCGGCCGTCTCCCCGGCGGTCCCCGACTTGTCCGGGCGATCCCAGGGGCGAGGGAGAACTCAAGTGATCAAGAAATACATCGAGAAGCTTTTCGGGCGGAACAGCCGCCCGACGCACAAGAACGCGAAGCCCGCGATCTTCGGGCCGGACAAGCACGCGATCCGGCGCGAGGACATCAGCCGCTGCGCGCGGCGCACGTGCGAGGAGCTGCAGCGCGCGGGGCACGCGGCGTTCGTCGTGGGCGGCGCGGTGCGCGACCTGCTCCTCGAGCGCAAGCCCAAGGACTTCGACGTGGCCACGAGCGCCACGCCGGAAGAGGTGCGCGCGATCTTCCGCCGCTCGCGCATCATCGGGCGGCGCTTCCAGATCGTGCACGTCCTGTGCGGCCAGGAAACGGTGGAGGTCTCCACCTTCCGCGCGCATTTCGCCCGCGAGCCCGACAGCGAGCACACCGACGAGCACGGCCGCATGCTCTCCGACAACGTCTTCGGCACGCAGGCCGAGGACGCGATGCGCCGCGACTTCACCGTGAACGCGCTCTTCTACGACCCGGTGAAGGACGAGATCTGGGATTACGTGCACGGCCTGAAGGACCTCAAGGCGAAGAAGCTCGTGATGATCGGCGACCCCGCCACGCGCTACCGCGAGGATCCGGTGCGCATGCTGCGCGCGGCGCGCCTCGGGGCGAAGCTCGGCCTCGAGATCGATCCGAAGACGCGCGCGCCCATCCAGGAGCTGCGCCACCTCCTCGAGAACGTGCCCCAGGCGCGGCTCTTCGAGGAGATCCTGAAGCTGCTCCTGTCGGGCAACGCCGTCGAATGCGTGCGCGTGCTGCGCGAGCTGGAGCTGCACCACGGCCTGCTCCCGCTCCTCGACACCGCGCTGGAAGATCCCGAGGCCGGCCCCTTCGCCCTCGCGGCGCTGCGCGCCACCGACGAGCGGCTCGCGGAAGGCAAGCCCGTCTCCCCGGCGTTCCTGCTGGCGGCGCTCCTGTGGGGCCAGGTGGAGAAGAACCTGCGCCGCTTCGAGGGCGAGGGCCAGGCCACCGTCCCGGCGCTGCACGCCGCGATGCACGAGGCGCTCGACGTGCAGCGCGATTCGCTCGCCATCCCGCGGCGCTTCGACGCCACGATGAAGGAGCTGTGGCTGATGCAGCCGCGCTTCCTGCAGCGCGGCGGGCAGCGGCCGTATCGATTGCTCGAGCACCCGCGCTTCCGCGCGGCCTACGATTTCTTCGCGCTGCGCGCGGCGAGCGCCAACGCGCCGCAGGAAACCGCGCAGTGGTGGGAGCGCTTCCAGGACGCGAGCCCCGACGAGCGCGAGGAGATGCTCGTCTCGGGCGAGGCGGGGCCGAAGAAGAAGCGCCGGCGCCGGCGCGGCGCCGCACGCAAGAATTCGCCCGCGACCGGCGAGGCGGCGCTGCTGCCGGATTCGCGCGGCGCGATCGACGAGTGAGCCCGCCCGTCGCCGCCGTGATCGCGCTCGGCGCGAACCTCGACGATCCCGCGGCGCACGTGCGCCGTGCCTTCGCCGAGATCGCGCAGGTTCCGGACACGTGGATCACCGCGCGCTCGGCGCTTTACCGCACCGCGCCCGTGGGCTACGCCGACCAGCCGCCGTTCGTGAACGCCTGCGTGAAGGTGGAGACGCGGCTCGCGCCGCGCGCGCTGCTCGATGCGCTCCTCGCGATCGAGCGGCGCCACGGGCGCGAGCGGGGCATCCCGAACGGCCCGCGCACGCTCGACCTCGACCTCGTGCTGTACGGCGGGGCCACGATCGACGAGCCCGGCCTCGCGGTGCCGCATCCGCGCGCGCACGAGCGCGCCTTCGTGCTGGCGCCGCTGGTGGACGTGTGGCCCGAGGCGCAGATCCCGGGGAAGGGGCCGGCGAGGGCGCTGCTCGCGAAGGCCGGGAGCGAAGGGGTCGAGCGCCTGTGAAGCACCGCTACATCGTCGTCGAAGGGCCCATCGGCGCGGGCAAGACCAGCCTCGCGCTGCGCCTGGCCGAGCGCATGAACGCCGCCACGCTCCTCGAGGACCCGAAGTCGAATCCGTTCCTCGCGCAGTTCTACCGCGACATGCGCCGCTACGCGCTGCCCACGCAGCTCTTCTTCCTCTTCCAGCGCGTGGCGCAGCTCGAGAACCTCAAGCAGCCCGACCTCTTCGGCAAGCCCACGGTCGCCGACTTCACGCTCGCCAAGGACCCGCTCTTCGCGCGCCTCACGCTCGACGACGCCGAGTACCAGCTCTACGACAAGATCCACGCGCACGTGAAGCCGCAGGTGCCGCCGCCGGACCTCGTGATCTACCTGCAGGCCTCGGTCGACACGCTCGTCTCGCGCGTGAAGCGCCGCGGCGTGCCGGCGGAATCGGGGATCGACGAGGGCTACCTGCGCCGGCTCTCGGAGGCGTACACGACCTATTTCCACCATTACGAGGACAGCCCGCTGCTCATCGTGAACAGCGAGCGGTTGAACTTCGTCGACGTGCCCGAGCACCTGGACCTGCTCATCGAGCGCGTGAACGGGATGCGCGGCGGCCGGGAGTTCTTCAACCGGGCGTGAATTTTTTGCTGCACCGCTCCCGGGGCGGCGCGCGAGCGCCCGCCCGGGCGGCTTGCGGCGGTGCACAATGTTGCCAACCGGCGGCGGCGTGGGCAGAATCCGCGCTTCGGCCGGCGACTGCGCCAGGAGGAAGCGAACACCATGAGCGTCCAGAATGCCGCGAAGCGAGTGACCGTCCCCCAGCTGCAGGCGCGCGCCCGCGACGGCGAGAAGCTCGCCATGCTCACCTGCTACGACGCGAGCTTCGCCGCGATCTCGGAAGAGGCGGGGGTGGACATCCTGCTCATCGGCGATTCCCTCGGGATGGTGATCCAGGGGCGCGAGTCGACGCTCGCCGTGACGCTCGAGGAGACGGAGTACCACGTGCGCTGCGTCGCCGCGGGAAGCCGCACCGCGCTCGTGGTCGCTGACATGCCGTTCGCGAGCTTCCAGGAATCGCCCGCGCAGGCCTTCCGAAGCTCCGCCCGCATGATGGCGGCCGGCGCGCAGATGGTGAAGCTCGAGGGCGGCGCGGTGATGGCGGAGACGACGCGCTTCCTCGCCGAGCGCGGCATCCCGGTGTGCGCGCACATCGGCCTCACGCCGCAGTCGGTGCACGCCCTGGGCGGCTATCGCGTCCAGGGGCGCGGCGCCGACGCGGCCGACCGGCTGGTGGCCGACGCGAAGGCGCTCGAGGACGCGGGCGCGGCGATCGTCCTCATGGAAGCGATGCCGGCGGCGGTGGCCAAGCGCGTGACCGATTCGCTCACCGTGCCCACGATCGGCATCGGAGCGGGTCCGGACGTCTCCGGCCAGGTGCTGGTCCACTACGACATGCTCGACATCTACCCGGGCAAGAAAGCGCGTTTCGTGCGCAACTTCATGGCCGGCGCGCCGTCGATCAAGGATGCGATCGCCGCGTATGTGCGCGCGGTGAAGGACGGCAGCTTCCCCGCCCCCGAGCACTGCTTCTGACGACAAGCCCGAAAAAGGGGTCGGATCCCTTTTTCGCCCTTTCCGCGAAATCCATGGATCTCATCCACAACGCCGCCGCGCTGCGGGAACGCCTGAAGGACGAGCCGTCGGTCGCCTTCGTGCCGACGATGGGCAACCTCCACGCGGGGCACCTCGCGCTCGTGCAGGAGGCGCATCGCCACGGGCGCTGCGTCGTGGCGTCGATCTTCGTGAACCGGCTGCAGTTCGAGCCGGGCAGCGACTTCGAGCGCTATCCGCGCACGCTCGAGGCCGATCGCGCGAAGCTCGAGGCGGCCGGCTGCCACGTCGTCTTCGCCCCCGACGAGCGCGAGATGTACCCGGAGCCGCAGGAGATCGTCGTCACGCCGCCGCGGCTCGCCGCGCAGCTCTGCGGCGATTTCCGCCCCGGCCATTTCCAGGGCGTGGCCACGGTGGTCACCAAGCTCTTCCACATCGTCGCGCCCGACGTGGCGGTCTTCGGCAAGAAGGACTACCAGCAGCTGCACGTGATCCGCGCGCTCGTGCGCCAGCTCAACTTCGGCATCGCGATCGTCGGCGTGGATACCGTGCGCGAGGCCGACGGGCTCGCCATGTCGTCGCGCAACGGCTATCTCACGCCGCGCGAGCGCGCGGAGGCGGTGCGCCTGAATCGCGTGCTGCGCGAGGTGAAGTCGGCGATCGAGGGCGGGGCGCGCGACTACGACGCGCTGATCGACGCGGCGCGCGACGAGCTCGCGGCGAACGGCTGGCAGGTCGATTACGTCGCGCTGCGCACGCAGTCGAACCTCGCGCCGGTCGGCCCCGCCGACCGCGAGCTCGTGGTGCTGGGCGCGGCGTGCGTCGGCAAGACGCGCCTCATCGACAACCTCGAGATTCGCGCGCCGTCATGAGCCCGCTGCCGCTCGAGGGCATCCGCGTGGTCGAGTTCTCGCACATGGTGATGGGGCCGGCGTGCGGGCTCGTGCTCGCCGACCTCGGCGCGGAGGTGATCAAGGTCGAGCCCGAGGGCCGGGGCGATCCCACGCGCTACCTGAAGAGCACCGGCGCGGGATTCTTCGCCTCGTTCAACCGCAACAAGAAGAGCGTCACGCTGGATCTCGCGACCGCGCAAGGGCGCGAGCGCGCGCTGCAGCTGTGCGACGGCGCCGACGTGTTCCTGGAGAATGTCCGGCCCGGCGCGCTGGAGGCGAAGGGCCTGGGGTACGAAGCGCTCTCGAAACGCAACCCGCGCCTCGTCTACTGCTCGCTGAAGGGCTTCCTTCCCGGGCCGTACGAGAACCGCACGGCGCTGGACGAGGTGGTGCAGATGATGAGCGGGCTCGCGTACATGACCGGCCCGCCGGGACGGCCGCTGCGCGCCGGCGCCTCGGTGAACGACATGATGGGCGGCATGTTCGGGGCGATCGCGATCCTCGCCGCGCTGCGCAACCGCGATCGCACCGGGCGCGGCGAGTACGTGCAGAGCGGCCTCTTCGAGACCGCGGCGTGGCTCGTCTCCCCGCACATGATGCAGTACGCGGTGAGCGGCGCGCAGCCGCAGCCGATGCCCGCGGGCCGGCGCGCGTGGGGCGTCTACGACGTGTTCGAGTCGTCCGACGGCTCGCAGATCTTCATCGGCGTGGTGACGGAGCGGCAGTGGGAGATCTTCACCAAGGCGCTGGGCGAGCCGGAGCTGCTCGATCCCGCCTATGCGACCAACAACCAGCGGGCGATGGCGCGCGAGACGCTGATCCCGGTGGTCGCGCGGCTGCTGAAGAAGCGCTCGCTCGCCGAGCTCGAGCGCATCTGCCAGGAAGGCGCGCTGCCCTTCGCGCGCATCGCGAAGCCCACGGACCTCTTCGACGATCCGCACCTCGCCGCGGGCGGCATGATCGACCTCACGCTGCCCGACGGGCGCAAGACGCGCATCCCCGCGCTGCCCATCGAGCTCGGCGGCGAGCGCCCGCCCCTGCGCCTCGACCTCCCCAAGCCCGGCGAGCACAACGAATAGCGCCATGTGGAACCTGACCTTTTCCCCGCCGCACGTGATCCAGGCCCGCGTGCTCACGCGCCTGCCCGACGAATTCCGCACGAAGGTGTCGAGCGAGTGGGGCGATGCGAACAAGCCCGGCGAGGCCATCGACAGCTTCCTCGAGGGGCCGTCGTTCGATCGCGATGGGAACCTCTACGTCACGGACATTCCCTTCGGGCGCATCTTCCGCATCTCGCCCAGGCTCGAATGGACGCTGGTCGCCGAGTACGACGGATGGCCGAACGGCATCGCGATCCACCGCGACGGGTCGCTCTGGATCGCCGATTACCGGCGCGGCCTGTTGCGCCTGGAGCCGCCGAAGAAGGGCGCGCGCAACGCCGCGGTCCCGCAACCGCTCCTCGCGCGGCGCAACAGCGAATCGTTCCGGGGCCTCAACGACCTCACTTTCGATGCGCAGGGCCACTGCTACTTCACCGACCAGGGCCAGACGGGCCTGCACGATCCCACCGGGCGCGTTTATCGCCTGCGCACCACGGGGCAGCTCGAGGTCGTGCTCTCCGGCATCCCGAGCCCCAACGGCATCGCGCTGAACGCCAACGGCCGTGCGCTGCTGGTGGCGGTGACGCGCGCGAACCAGGTGTGGCGTGGGCCGCTCCTCGCCGACGGCAGCGTCTCGAAGGTGGGCGCGTTCCGCACGTTCTTCGGCACGAGCGGCCCCGACGGCCTGGCGGTCGACGTGGAGAACCGCCTCGTGGTGGCGCACGCGAGCCTGGGCGGCGCCTTCGTCGTGAACAACCGCGGCGAGGTGACGCACTTCGTGAAGAGCCCCGGCGGCTCCACGGTGACGAACGTCGCCTTCCGCCCCGGCACCTCGAAGCTCGTCCTCACCGAGTCCGAAACCGGCGCGATCCTCGAGGCCGACCTCCCTTCCCCCGGCGCGCCGTTGTTCTCCCACCAATAGAAAACCGGGGACAGACCCCATTTATCAAAGTGCGAAATAAGCCGTTTTGTACTTTGATAAATGGGGTCTGTCCCCGGTTTGATGTTCATTTGCCCTTGAAGACGGGCTTCCTCTTCTCCATGAAGGCGCGGCGGCCCTCGGCGTAGTCCTCGCTCTCGAAGCACTCGTGGATGAGGCGGTGGCACAGGTCCAGGTCGACGTTCGCGCCCGGCTTGAGCACCTCGTGGATCACGCGCTTGCCGGCCTTGATCGTCAGCGGGGCGCCGGCCGCGATGGACTTCACGTAGTCGTCGAGGAGCGCGGGCAGCAGCGCGGGCTCGGTGACGCGGTTCACGAGGCCCAGCCGCAGCGCCTCGGCGGCATCGATGCGCCGCGCGGTGTAGAGGATGTCCTTGGCGTTGCCGGGGCCCACGAGGTCGGTGAGGTTCTTCGTCGCGATGAGGAGGTAGCCCAGCCCGATGCGCGAGGCCGGCACCGAGAACGACGAATCCATCGACGCGAGGCGGATGTCGCAAGCCACCGCGACGTTGAGCCCGCCGCCGATGCAGTAGCCGCGGATGCACGCGAGCGTGGGCTTCGGAAAGGAATGGATCGCCTCCAGCGCCGCCTCGGCGATGCGCTCGTAGCGGACCACGGCCTCGTGGGCGGCGCGCTGGTCCTCGAACTGGGACACGTCGTCGCCCGACGCGAACGCCTTCTCGCCCTCGCCGGTGAAGACCGCGAGCCGCACGAGCGGATCGTCCGCGGCCTGCGCGAGGACGGCGGGGATGGCCTCCCACATCTCGAGGGAAAGCGCGTTGTGCCGCAGGGGGTTGTTGAAGCGGACCTGGAGCACGCCGCCCTCGGCCCACGCGCGGATGCGCGGGGTGGCCGGCGCGTATGGCGTCGCGCCCATCAGTAGACCCCCGCCGACTTCATGCGCGCGAGCTCGGCATCGCCGAAGCCCAGCTCGCGCAGCACCTCTTCCGAGTGCTCCCCGCGCTTCGGCGTCGCGCGCGCGAGCGTGGAGGGCGTGCGCTCGAGCGTCACCGGCTGCCCCACCAGCGCCTGCTCGCCGAATCGCGGCGAGGCCACCTTCCTCAGCATCCCCAGATGCTCCACTTGCGGCTCCTCGAAGAGCTGCTTCACGTTGTTGATGCGCCCGCACGCGACACCCTCGGCGTTGAGCTTCGCGATCCATTCGTCGCTCGTGGCGTGCGCGAGCCTCTTCTCGATCTCCGCGTTCAGCCAGTCGCGGTGCACCGAGCGGCTCGCCTTGCTCTTCGAGCGCTCGTCCTCGATCCATTCCGGCGCGCCGAGCGCATGGCAGAAGCGCTCCCAGATCCTGCCGCCGAAGACCGCGATGTTGATGTGGCCGTCCTTCGTGCGGTAGACGCCCGTGGGGATGCTCGTGGGATGGAAGTTGCCGGCCTGGCCGGGGATCTCGCCGTCGATCGTCCAGCGCGCGGTCTGGAAATCCATCATGTAGATCATCGCCTCGAGGAGGGACGTATGCAGCCACTGGCCGCGCCCCGACGCCTCGCGCTCGAGCAGCGCCACCGTCACGCCGTACGCCGCGAAGATGCCGGCGCACAGGTCCGCGATCGGGATGCCGACGCGCAGCGGGCCGTGGCCCGGCACGCCGGTGACCGACATCAGGCCGCCCATGCCCTGCGCGACCTGGTCGAAGCCCGGCCGGCTCGCGTACGGACCGGTCTGGCCGAAGCCCGAGATGCTCGCATACACGAGCCGCGGGTTGATCGCCGAGAGCGCTTCGTAGTCGATGCCGAGGCGGTGCTTCACGTCGGGCCGGAAGTTCTCGAGCAGCACGTCGGCGCCCGCGGCGAGCTTCTTCAGCACCGCGATCCCCTCCGGCTCCTTGAGGTTCAGCGTGATCGAGCGCTTGTTGCGATGGGTGTACTGGTAGTCGGAGCCTTCCTGGCCGCCGAGCGTGTCGTCGCCGCGCATGTGCTCGGGCATCTGCACCTGGATCACGTCCGCGCCCCAGTCCGCGAGCTGGCGCGCGGCGGTGGGCCCCGCCCGCACCTGCGTCATGTCGATCACGCGGAAGCGCGCGAGGGCGGCGGAGGCGGGCAGGTGGGGCATCTCAGGCGTCGAGGTGCTTGCGGAAGAACGCGACGGTGCGCTCCCACGACCGCTTCGCGGCCGCCTCGTCGTAGCGCGGCGTGGTGTCGTTGTGGAAGCCGTGCTGCGTGTTCGGATAGATGTAGGCCTGGTGCTCGACGTGCTGCGCCTCCAGCACCTTCTCGAACGCGGGCCAGCCGTCGGTGATGCGATGGTCCTCGGAGGCATAGTGCAGGAGCATCGGCGCGCGGATCTTCGCCGCTTCGGCCGCCGGCGGCTGCACGCCGTAGTAGGGCACGGCCGCGGCGAGATGCGGATCGCGCGTGGCGATGATGTTCACCATCCCGCCTCCGAAGCAGAAGCCCACCGCACCCACCTTGCCGTTGGAATCCGGGCGCAGCCGCACGTAGTCCACCGCGGCGACGAGATCCTCGGTGCGCTTGTGCGGATCGAGCTTCGCGAACATCTCGCGCGCGCGGTCCTCGTCGCCGGGGTAGCCGCCGAGCGGCGTCAGCGCATCGGGGGCGAACGCGACCCATCCTTCGGTCGCGAGGCGCCGCGCGACGTCCTCGATGTAGGGGTTGAGGCCGCGGTTCTCGTGGATCACGACGATCGCCGCCCGCTTGCCTGGCTTGCCCGCGGGCTGCGCGAGGTAGCCGCGCATCGTCCCGTGGCCCTTCGGCGCGAGGTAGTCGGCGTAGCCCGCCCGGATGCGCGCGTCGTCCGGCTTCACCTGCATCGCCCAGGCGAAGTCGGGCGCCAGCGCCTCGAGCATCGCCGCGGCGGAGAAGCCGGCGACGGCGTGCCTCGCGGCGCGCTCCAGGAAATCGCGGCGCGACAGGCGGCCGTGGACGTAGCCGTCGAAGAGCTCGAGCACCTCGGGCGGGAAATCGCCCGCCTTCCTGCGTTGCATGCGGTCCTCCTCAGAGGAAGAAGCGGCGCAGCTCCTCGTACGTCTCCTGCGGGCACTGCTCCGCCGGGTAGTGCCCGCACGGCAGCATCCTGCCACGCACGTCGAGGGCCCGCTCGCGCCACGCCTCGATCGGCTTGAAGCTGCGGTTCACGTGGCTTTTCTCGCCCCACAGCACGAGCATCGGCATCGCGATCTTCACGTGCAGGTCCGCCTCGTCGTGCTCCAGGTCGATGCCCACCGCGGCGCGATAGTCCTCGCACACCGCGTGGATGTTCTCCGGCGTGCAGCAGCGGATGTACTCGGCGAGCGCCTCGGGGGTGAAGCCGCCCAGGCCGACGCCCTTCTTGTCGAGCTTCTTGCGGATGTAGCGCTCGAGGCCGTAGGCCTCCAGCATCTTCTCGGGATAATCGGCGGGCTGCGCCATGAAGAACCAGTGGTACGAATCGACCGCCCACTGCTTGCGGATGTTGGAGAGCATGTGGTGCGTGGGGACGATGTCGAGGAACGCCACCTGCTCCACGCGCTCGGGATGGTCGAGCGCCATGCGGTGCGCGACGCGCCCGCCGCGGTCGTGGCCCGCGATGCGCCAGCGCTCGAAGCCCAGCGCGCGCATCACCTCCACCTGGTCGCGCGCCATGACGCGGAACGAGTAGTCGATATGGTCGCCGCCGCCCGGGGGCTTCGAGCTGTCGCCGTAGCCGCGCAGGTCCGCGGCGACCACCGTGAACTCCTCCGCGAGCCAGGGCGCGACCTTGTGCCACATCACGTGGGTGAGCGGGTTGCCGTGCAGGAGCAGCAGCGGCGGGCCGCTTCCCCCGATGCGCAGGTGAATCCGCGCTCCGCGGGTGTCCACGTCCCTGGCTTCGAAACCCTCAAACATGGGAACCACGGGCGAACACGGATGAACACGGACGGATCGTGACAGGTTCCATCGCCTTACTTGCGAAGAAGCTGCGTGAGCTGGTTCACGTCGGCGAGGTCCTCGATCTTCCAGACGAGCTTCAGCACCTGCTCGATGCGCTCGCGGTCGAGGCCGCCCCAGGCGGCGCACTCGCGGAATTTCTCCGACAGCTCCTCGTCGCTCATCGGGTTGGCGGGGCTGCCCTTGCCGAAGTCGGCGCGGGTCTTCAGCACCTTTCCGTCGGCGAGCTCCACCTCGATGATCGTCGTCATCTTGTCGAAGCCCGCCGCTTCCGCCTCGGCGTTCACGCCGAAGTCGACCTTCGCGATCATCGCCTGCACGTCGGGGCGGTTCACGACCTCGTCGGTGAACTGCTCGAGGCCGGCCTTGCGCTCGAGGAGCAGGATGGCCATGCAGAACTCCATGGAGAACTTGGCCTGCAGCTCGTTGCCCGGGCGGTGGTGGATGAGCGCGTTCGGCATGTTGTGGTTGGTGCCGACGGTGACGCGCTTCACCTGGCCGGGCCGGATGTCGTGCTTGCGAATGAGGTCGAGCATCGCGCCCATGCCGGGGTGCGTGAGCGAGCCGCTCGGATGCGGCTTGATCGAGACGCCGGGGAAATGGAAGGTCCACGGGTCCCCGAGCTTGCCGTCGATCATCTCCGCGCTGTAGCCGCCGCCCGCCGCGCGGAAGAAGCCGCGATCGGCCTCGAGGCCGTTGGGCGAGGCGGTGAAGCCCAGCGCCGCGATCTCCGCGGCGACCACGCCGTTCTCCGCCGCGCGCCCCGCGTGGAAGGGCTTGGTCATCGTGCCGAAGTTCTCGCGCAGCCCGCCCGCCTGCGTGGCGCCCAGCGAGAGCGCGCGCCGCGTCGCCTCGCGGTCGAGGCCGAGGAGCTTCGCCGCGCCGGCCGCCGCGCCGATCGATCCGCAGGTCGCCGTGCTGTGGAAACCCGTCTGGTAATGGCGCGGCAGGATCGCCTCGGCGACCTTGCATTCGACCTCGACGCCGACCTGGTAGGCGAGCATGAGGTCCGCGCCGCCGCGCCGATCGCGCTCGGCGAGCGCCAGCACGGGCGGGAGCGCCGGCGCGGTGGGGTGGGTGAGGAGACCGTACACGCGGTCCTTCGCCACTGCGAGCTGCGTGTCGTCGTAGTCGTCGGCGTGGATGGCGAGGCCGTTGGCGAACGCCGCGAAGCGCGCCGGCAGGCGCTGGTTCGTGCCGATCACGGTGCTTCCGTTGGGAGCCTCCATCCCGAGCTGGTGCAAATAGCGCTGCGCGATGTGCCCGCACTCGGAAGCGGCGCCCGCGAGCGCCAGGCCGAGGCCGTCGAGCACGGAGCGCTTGCCGAGGTGCGCGACGTCCCGGGGAATGTCGGCGAGCTTCGTGGAGGTGACGAAGCCCGCGACGTCGTCGGTGACGGGAGAGGCTTTCGTTCTTTCGGGTGCGGAGGTGGCCATTGCAATCGGTTCACGCTTTGATAAATGGGGTCTGTCCCCGGTTTCGGCGGGCGCGGGCGAGGCGCGCGGCGAGGCGGATGGCGTTCTCGAGCGCGCCGGTGGTGGCGACGCCGCGGCCGACGATGTCGAAGGCGGTGCCGTGCGCCGGGGTGGTGAAGACGGTGGCGAGGCCGCCGGTGACGGTCACGCCGCGGTTGAAGCCCTTCAGCTTGGTCGCGATCTGCCCCTGGTCGTGGTACATGCTGAGCACGCCGTCGAACTCGTCGCCGAATCCCTTGATGAAGACGGTGTCGGCGGGGAAGGGGCCCTTGCAGGCGATGCCGCGCGCGGCGGCCGCGGCGACGGCGGGCGCGATGATCTCGATCTCCTCGCGGCCGAAGAGGCCGTTCTCGCCGGCGTGCGGGTTCAACGCCGCCACGGCGATGCGCGGCCGCTCGAAGCCCGCGCCGCGCATGGTCGCGTCGGCGAGCGCCAGCGCCTCCTCGATGCGCTTCGCCGTGATCTGCTCGATCGCCGTGCGCAGCGGCACGTGCGAGGTCGCCCGCGACATCCACTTGTCGTCGAGCACGTTCATCTCGCCAAAGTAGCCGCGGTGCTTGGTGAGGTGCGCGAACATCTGGTGCTCGTCGTTGAACTTCCACCCGCCGGCGTGCAGCGCCGCCTTGTTGAGGGGCGCGAAGGTGATGCCGTCGATGCGCCCGGCGAGCGCGAGCTCCACCATGAAAGCGAGGGTCTCGCCGGTGAGCCGCCCCGATTCCGCGCAGATCGCGCCGCGCCCGATCTTCGCCGGATCGATGTTGCCGAGGTCGATCATCGGCATCTCGTCGGCGCGCGACCAGTCGACGGATTGCGGATCGGCGCACGCCCGGAGGCGCAGCTTCACGCCCGCGTCGCGCGCGCCCTGCTCCAGGACCCGCGCGTCGCCCACCACGAGGAGCCGGGCGTGGGAGGCCATGCGCCGGTCGGCCAGGATCCGCGCGCACTGCTCGGGGCCGATGCCGGTGCAGTCGCCGGGCATGAGGCCCACGAGGGGCAGATCGCTCAAGCCGTCCTCCGGTCGTTGAAGAAGTTGATCGCGAGGATCATGGCGAACGTGATCGCGAGCATCGTGAGCGAGAGCACCGCGATGGGCCCCCAGTCGTTGCTCTCGCGCAGGTCGAACATCGTCACGGAGACGGTCTTCGTTCGCGCCGTGAAGAGCAGGATCGTCGCGGAGAGCTCGCGGATCGATCCGATGAAGATGAACATCCAGGTCGCGATCACGCCGTTGCGGATGAGCGGCGCGGTGATGTCGACCAGCGCGCGAAGCCGCGTCGCGCCGAAGATGCGGCTCGCGTCCTCCAGCTCGGGGTGCACCGACTTGAGCGAGGAGGCCACCTGCTGGTAGCCCACCGGCATCTCCTTCGTGAGGTAGGCGAGGAAGATGATCGTGAGCGTGCCGTAGAGCACGAGCGGCCGGTGCGTGTACGCGAGGAAGAGGCCGACCGCGAGGACGATGCCGGGAATCGCGACGGGCGCGGTGGCGAGGAACGAGAGCCAGCGATGGCCCCACACGAGCTTGCGCAGGCCGAGGTAGCCGATCGTCGTCGCGAGCACGGTGCCCGCGGTGGCCGCCGAGACGCCGAGCACGAACGTGTTCACGAGGGCGAGCTTCGTCTGGCTGAACTCGAGGAACACGAACCTCCAGTTGTCGAACGTGAAGTTGCCCGCGATCGGCGCCGAGTAGTTCTTCACGAACGCGGTCCACGCGAGCACGCCGTAGGGCAGCAGCACGGAGCAGGCGAGCACGAACGCGAAGGGCGCGAGCGCGAGCGGCTTCCACGCGCCGAGCCGGATCAGCCGCTGCCCGGTGCTCTTGCCGCCCAGCACCGAGAAGCCGCGCCGGCCCATGATCGCCGCCTGCGCGCGCAGCAGCACGACGGTGATGAGCAGCAGCGGGAGCGATGCCGCGGCGGCGAGCCCGAGCTTGGGCGGGAACTGGAAGAGGCTCCAGATCTTGGTGGTCATCGTGTCGATGCTCGCCGGCAGCGCCAGGATCGCGGCGGGGCCGAAGAGCGTCATCGACTGCAGGAACGCGACGAGGAAGCCCGCGAGGAGCGCGGGCAGCGCCAGCGGCAGCGTCACGTCGAGCGCCGTTCGCCAGGCGCGCGCGCCGAGGATCGCCGAGGCCTCCTCGAGCTCGCTCGGGATGTGGTCGAGGCTGGTCGCGACGAAGGTGAAGACGTAGGGGAACGTGTAGAGCGCGGTGACGAATACGATCCCCCACGCCGAGAAGATGTCGACCAGCGGCGTGGCGTCGAAGGGCCGCAGGTGGAAGAGCGCGTAGTAGGCGTGGTTCACGAGGCCCGCGTTCGGCCCGCCGAGCAGCACCCAGGCGAAGGCGCCCAGGAACGGCGGGGTGGCGAACGAGGCGAGGATCAGCATGCGCAGCAGCCGCTTGCCGGGCAGGTCCGTGCGCGAGACCAGCCACGCCATGGGCGCGGCGAAGAGCACGCACAGCAATCCCACCGCGCCCGAAGTCCACAGCGTCACCCAGAAGGGCTCGAGGAACTCGCGGTCGCGGAAGAGCCGGGCGTAGTGCGCGAGGGTGAAATGCTTCAGGGAATCGTCGGTGAGGCTCGTCACGCCGAGCCATCCGAGCGGCAGCAGCACCAGCATCGCGAGGAGCAGCGCCATGGCGAGCGAGAACGGCGCCGTCGGGTCGAACGAGAACCGTCGCTCCCGGGCCGGCGGGAACCCCGATGCCGCCGAAGCGGCCATCGAAGGGGCTCCCGCTTCCGCGGGAACGACGTTCTCCTTCATCGGCGATTCGCGCCTACTTCCCGCCGCCGAAGAGCGCGGCGTACTTCTTCTTGATCTCATCCACCTGCGGCAGCAGCCCGTCGGGGTCGTCCGGGATCACCTTGATCTCCGAGAGCGGCGTGCGGCCCTCGGGATCCTTCACGCCCGGGACGACGGAGCGCAACCCGCCCTTGTCGACCAGGTACTGCTGGATCTTCGGGCTGAAGATGAAGTCCGCGAAGACGCGCGCGGCGTTCGGGTGCGGCGCGTCGGAGAAGATCGCCGCGGGCGAGGAGACGAAGGGCGTGCCCTCGACCGGGTAGATGATCTTCACCGGGCTCTTCTTCTTCATCTCGATGAACATGTTGTACTCGTTGCCGTCGACCATCACCGCGCGCTCGCCGCTCGCGATGCTCTTGGGCGTGGCGGTGGTCGACTGCAGCTGCTGCACCTGCTGCTTCGCGAGCTTCTCGAACCAGCCCCAGCCGAGCTTCTTCACGATGGCGTAGGTGCCCGTGAGCGAGGTGCCGCTGTAGCTCGGGTGCGCCTTGGTGAGCTTGCCCTTCCACTTGGGCTGCAGGAGATCCTCGTAGCCCTTCGGCACCTGGTCCGCGGGCACGATGTTCGTGTTGTAGCCCATCACGCAAAGGGTCGCGCGCCACGTGGCGTAGTAGCCCTCCGGATCGCGGAAATCGTTCGAGACCTTCTCCACGCCCGCGGGAACGTACTTCGCGAGCATCCCCTGCTTCTTCCAGGTGATGAAGTGCGTGGAATCGGAAGTGTTCACCACGTCGGCGTGCTTGATGCCGGACTGGTGCTCCTGGTTCACGCGCTGGAAGACGCGCTCCGACCCCGAGCGCTCGACCTCCACGTCGATCTTCGGGTGCGCCTTGCGGAACTCCTCGGCGATCGCCTCGGCGACCTTGATGTCCACGGACGCGTACCACACGACCTTGCCTTCCTTCTCGGCCGCCGCGAGGGTCGCCGGGTCCTGCGCGGCGGCGGGAAGCGCCGCAGCCATCGCGACGGCGAGCGCCGTGAGGCCCATCTTCCAATGCGTCTTCATCTCCTCCTCCTTTCGCTGGTTGTGCTTCCTTTTTTCCGGGTGCTTCATTGGACGAGCCCCCGGCAGCGGTCCGCGCGGAAGCGCACCGTGACGGGCGAGCCGGGGGCGAGGTCGAGGCTCGCCGGGGCCGCGATGAGCAGCTCCTGGCCGACATCGACCACGTAATCGCGATGGCTTCCGAGGTACGCGTGGCTGCGCACCACCCCGGGCAGCGCGTTGTTTGCCTCGACGTGCGCGCCGGGCACGAGCTCGAGGTCGTGCGTCTTCACGCAGAAGCTCATGGCGCCGCCCGGGCCGGCGAACTCGCCCAGGCCGATCTCGAGCGGGTGGCCGCCCACCTCCACGCGCTGGCCGCCGAGGTGCTTCGCCTCGACGATGTTGCTCGCGCCGATGAAGCGCGCGACGAAGCGCGAGCGCGGCGCGTCGTAGACCTCCCCGGGCGTGCCGATCTGCTCGATGCGCCCGGCGTTCATGACGACGATGCGGTCGGCCATGGTCATCGCCTCCATCTGGTCGTGCGTGACGTAGATCGAGGTGTTGCCGAACTGCTCGTGCAGGCGCCGGATCTCCATGCGCATCTCGCCCCGCAGGTTCGCGTCGAGATTCGAGAGCGGCTCGTCGAGGAGGAGGATGCCCGGGTTGGGCGCCAGCGCCCGCGCGAGCGCCACGCGCTGCTGCTGGCCGCCGGAAAGCGCCGCCGGATATTTCCCCGCGTGCTCGGTGAGGCGCGTGGCGGCGAGCATCGCCATGCCGCGCTCGCGCCGCTCGGCCGCGGGCCGCTTCTGCATCTTGAGGCCGTAGGCCACGTTCTCGAGCACCGTCATGTGCGGCCACACGGCGTAGCTCTGGAAGATCATGCTCATGTTGCGCCGCTCGGGCGGCACGCTGCGGCCCGGGCGCGACACCGCCTGGCCGTTCACGCGGATCTCGCCGCCGTCGGGCTCGAGGAAGCCGGCGATCATGCGCAGCGTCGTGGTCTT
>DASUXK010000497.1:0-4983 GCA_036377935.1 Usitatibacter sp. | reverse complement strand
TCGTCAAGTAAATTGAAGAGCGCGACCCCGGGCGCCGATCCCTCGCACGGCAGGACGATCAACATCTACACGGACGGCGCGTGCAAGGGCAATCCCGGCCCCGGCGGATGGGGCGCGGTGCTGGAGTACGACGGCCAGGAGAAGGAGCTCTACGGCGGCGAGCGCTCGACCACGAACAACCGCATGGAGCTCACCGCGGTGATCGAGGCGCTGGGCGCGCTGAAGCGCCCGTGCCGGGTGGTGCTGCACACCGACTCGCAGTACGTGCAGAAGGGCATCACCGAGTGGGTGCGCAACTGGAAGGCGCGGGGCTGGCGGACCGCGTCGAAGGAGCCGGTGAAGAACGTCGACCTCTGGATGAAGCTCGACGAGGCGGTGCGCTCGCACGAGATCCGGTGGGTGTGGGTGAAGGGCCACGCCGGGCACGACGGCAACGAGCGCGCCGACGCGCTGGCCAACAAGGGGGTCGCTTCGCTGCGTTGAGGCGGGAACCACGCATGAATACGGATGAACACGGATGGATTTCCCGCATGGAATGGCGAACTGCGCAATTGCGGGCGTACGCCACCGTAGTGTCGCCGCGGATTTCCCGACTCATCTGTGTTCATCCGGGTTCATCTGTGGTTTCATCGCCTTAGTCAACAAGCGGCGAAGCGCAAAGGGGAGCGCGCAAGCGTGAGAAGAATCGTCCTGGACACGGAGACGACGGGCCTGGAGCCGGGTGCGGGCCATCGCATCATCGAGCTCGCGTGCCTGGAGCTGCACGGCCGTCGGCCGACGGGGCGGCATTTCCATCGCTACCTCAACCCGGAGCGCGAGATCGACCTCGCGGCGAGCCAGGTGCACGGCCTCACGCTCGAGGACCTCGCCGACAAGCCGCGCTTCGCCGACGTGGCCGACGAATTCCTCGAGTTCGTGGAGGGCGCCGAGCTCCTGATCCACAACGCGCCGTTCGACGTCGCGTTCCTCGACGCGGAGCTGGAGCGGCTCGGCCGCCCGTGCATCGCCACGCTCTGCTCGGTCTCGGATACGCTCGCGCTCGCCCGCGACCTGCACCCCGGCAAGAAGAACTCGCTCGACGCGCTTTGCGAGCGCTACGCCGTGGACCACTCGAAGCGCACGCTCCACGGCGCGCTCCTCGACGCGCAGCTCCTCGCCGACGTGTGGCTCGCGATGACGCGCGGGCAGGAGACGCTCGACATCCTCATGCAGGCGGCCGACGCGCCGGCGATGGCGCTCTCGCAGGCGCCGCGCGAGGGCCCGCTCGTGGTGATCCGCGCGAGCGAGGCGGAGCGCGCGGAGCACGCGGCGCTTTGCGAGCGCATCGACCGCGACAGCAAGGGCCAGTGCCTGTGGCGACGCCTCGAACCGGCCTGAGCCCCGCGGCGGAGGCGCCGCCGCCCGAGCCGCGCAAGCTGCTGGCCGCGCGGCTGGTGGGCGTGGGCGCCATCCCGCTCGCCGTCTTCTGCGCGGTCTACCTCCTCGCTTCGCGCGTGCTCGGGCTGGACACGCCGCAAGGGCAGCTCTGGACCCTCTCGCTCGCGCTCGCGGGCAGCGTCGCGAGCCTCTTCCTCCTCGGTTCCTTCGCCGCGCGCATCGTCGTGGGCGAGGTGGAGGCGGTGCGCATGGCGGTGAGGAACGCGGTCGAGGGCGGCCCGCCGCCGGAGCTGCCCGAGCTCACCGAGCCCCTCGAGGAGCTGAAGCACGAGGTGCTGGGCCTCACCGAGTCGCTGCGCGCCCAGCACGCCAAGATGCAGGAGCGCCTGGACACCGCGCGCCAGCAGATCTTCTTCCTCACCAACCACGATCCGCTCACGGGGCTGCCGAACCGCAAGTCGCTCGAGGAGCGGTTGGAGAGCGCGATCGCGAGCGCGAAGAGCCACGGCGCCACCCACGCGCTCCTCTACCTCGACCTCGATTTCTTCCACCGCATCAACGATTCCTACGGCCACCTCGCGGGCGACGAGCTGCTGCGGCGCATCGCGCCGGTGCTGCAGGCGAGCCTGCGCGAGGGCGAGATGCTCGCGCGCATCGGCGGCGACGAGTTCGCGGTGCTGATCGAGAACTGCAGCGCCGAGTTCGCGCAGGCGGCGGCCACGCAGCTGCGCGACGCGGTGCAGGCCTGGCAGTTCGAGTGGGACGAGAAGGCCTTCCAGGTGGGCGTGAGCGTGGGCGTGGTGGCCATCACCAAGCTCTCGCCGTCGCTCTCCGCCGTGCTCTCCGAGGCGGACACCGCGTGCTTCACCGCGAAGGAGCAGGGCCGCAACCGCGTCTTCGCCTTCCACGACGCGAGCACGTCGCAGTACATGCGGCAGACGAGCCGCGGGTGGCTCAAGCGCATCAACGACGCGCTCTCCGAGGGCGCGTTCACGCTGCTCTACCAGCCGATCGTGCCGATCGAGATGCCGCGCGCGCTGGGGCGCCCGCGCGTCGAGGCGCTGCTGCGCATGAGCGAGACCGGCGGCGAGCTGATCCTGCCGATGTCCTTCATCCCGGTGGCCGAGCGCTACGACCTGATGCGCACCATCGACCGCTGGGTGATCGAGCGCGCGTTCTCCGACTACCGGCGCCTCGCGCGCATGCGCGACGACCCCGCGCCCGCCGAGTTCTCGCTGAACCTCTCGGGCCACACGCTCTCCAGCCCCGACTTCGCCGAGTTCATGCAGGAGAAGTTCGCCGAGCACGGCGTGCCGCCGCAGTGCCTCTACTTCGAGATCACCGAGACCGCGGCCATCGCGAACGTGGAGCGCGCGCGCGGGCTCATCGAGACGCTGCGCGGGATGGGCGTGCGCTTCCTCCTCGACGATTTCGGCAGCGGGCTCTCGTCGTTCAACTACCTCAAGCACTTCCCGGTGGACGGCATCAAGATCGACGGCCTCTTCATCAAGGGCGTGGCGAAGAACTACCTCGACTACGCCCTCGTCGAGTCGATCCAGAAGATCGGCGTGAGCCTGGGCCTGCAGACCATCGCCGAGTACGTGGAGACGGAGGAGATCGCGAGGAAGCTCTCCCAGATCGGCATCACCCTGGGCCAGGGCTACTACCTCGCGCCGCCCCGTCCCTGGGAGGCCCTCTTCGAGGGCTGAGAGGCGCGCGCGCCGCGGGCCACCTTGGACCCGGGCGCGGGGCGGCTGCTATAATCGGCGGCTGCATCTTCCTACAAGAACATTCCCGCATCCGAGAGAACGTCATGCCTCCACTTCGATTCCTCGCCGCGGTGGCGCTTTGCGGCGCCGCGCTGTCGGCCCCCGCCGCGGAGAACACCAAGGTCACGCTGCAGAACAAGCTCGCGCAATGCCAGGGATGCCACGGCATCGAGGGCTGGAAGACCGCCTATCCCGAGGTGTACCACGTGCCGAAGCTGGGCGGGCAGAAGGCCGCCTACATCGTGAACGCGCTCAAGGAATACAAGTCGGGCGACCGCGATTTCGCGACCATGCACGCGATGGCCTCGGACCTCAGCGAGGAGGACATGAAGCAGCTCGCCGAATACTTCGCCGGCCAGGGCGGCGCGCAGACCGCCGAGAACCAGCCGCCGGCCGCGGGAGGCAAGTGATGAAGAACGCGATCCTGCGCAGCCTCCTCGTCGCCTCGCTCGCCTGCGCCTCGGCCTCCGTGCTGGCCGCCTCGGGCGACCCGGAAGCGGGCTTCAAGAAGTCCACGCCCTGCCAGGCGTGCCACGGGCCGAAGGGCATCAGCGTGAGCCCCGAGTTCCCGAACCTCGCCGGCCAGAATCCCGACTACATCGTCGCGGCGCTGCACCACTACAAGAACGGCAAGCGCAAGAACCCGATCATGCAGGGCCAGGCCGCGAACCTCACGGAACGCGACATCCTGGATCTCGCGGCCTACTTCTCCGAGCAGAAGGGGCTGTACGTCAAGAACTGAAGCGGGCATCGCCGCCCGATCGGAAGCCCGGCCGCATGGCCGGGCTTTTTTTTCGTTCTGCCGGGATTCGAGGAGCGGCACGTGAACGGCGGCGCCTACTTCGGCTGAAGCCCGGCCTTGCGCTGGAGGCAGTCGAGATAGCGCTCGTTGTCGAAGCCGGCGTGGTTGCGCTGCGCCTGCCACACCATCTCGGCGAGGCAGTCCATGGCTTCGTGCCGCGCCTCGTGCGGGCCGAGGCGGCGCTCGAGCGCCTGAACCGCGCGCCGGATCCCGGGCGGCTGGTCGATCGAGAGCTGCTCCTCGATCGCGAGGTGCATCGAGACGTGCAGGAAGGGATTGGTCTCGCCGCCCTCGGGCCGCCATTCGCGCTCGAGGTATCGCTCGCGGTCCTCGAGCACCGCGTGGTACTCGGGGTGCTCGAGCGCCACGGAGAGCGCCAGCGATTCGAGCGGCGTGAGCGTCTCGCCCGCCCGATGCTTCCCCCACATGTCGAAGAGGAAGGCGCGCACCTCGTCGCGGCTGGGCGTGAACATCAGCGCGCCGGCCCGGCGGCCGGGGTGAGTGCCGCGAACTTCCTCTTCTCCTTGAATTCGCATTGCGCGTACACGGGGCACTTGCCGCACAGCGGCTTCCTCGCGACGCAGGTGTAGCGGCCGTGCAGGATCAGGTAATGATGCGCGTGCGGCAGGTACTTCTTCGGCACCACCTCGAGGAGCTTCAGCTCCACCTCGAGCGGGTCCTTGCCCGGCGCGAGCCCGGTGCGGTTGGAGACGCGGAAGACGTGCGTGTCCACGGCGATCGTGGGCTCGCCGAACGCGGCGTTGAGGACCACGTTCGCGGTCTTGCGCCCGACGCCCGGCAGCTCCTCGAGCGCCTCGCGCGTGCGCGGCACCTTCCCGCCGTGCTTCTCGACCAGCAGCTTCGAGAGCGCGACGACGTTCTTCGCCTTGCCGCGATACAGGCCGATCGTCTTCACGTACGGCTCGAGGCCCTCGACGCCGAGCGCGGCCATCTTCTGCGGCGTGTTCGCGACCGGGAAGAGCTTCGCGGTGGCGAGGTTCACCCCCTTGTCGGTGGCTTGCGCCGAGAGCACCA
>DASUXK010000496.1:0-3739 GCA_036377935.1 Usitatibacter sp. | reverse complement strand
GCGTCAATCCCAGAACTTCCACCACGAAGAGCTCGCCCGGTTCTTCCCTTGGGCGGTGAGCTTGTCGCCGGGATAGTTCTGCGCGAGCACGCGCTTGGCGTCGTCGCGAAGCTCCTTGAGCCCCATCCGGTCGTACGCCTCGATCATGATCTCGAGGGCGTCGCGGCGGGAAGGCGAGCGCGGGAAGTGGGTGATGCACTCCTGGGCGCGGTTCGCCGCGGCGAGCCAGGCCTTGCGGCTCATGTAGTAGCGCGCGACCTTGACCTCGTGCCGCGCGAGCGCCTCGACGAGGTACGCCATGCGCGCGCGCGAATCGTCGGCGTAGCGGCTTTCGGGGAAGCGCGTCACGAGCTCCTTGAACGTCTCGAAGGACTCGCGCGCGGATTTCGCGTCGCGGTCGGCGAGGTCCTGCTTCACGAGCCGGCCGAAGGGACCGAGGTCCTCCTTGAAGTTGGCGAGCCCCTTCAGGTAGAGCGCGTAATCGACGTGCGGATGGTTCGGGTGCAGCTTCACGAACTTCTCGGCCGCCGCGATGGCCTGCGCGGTCTCCCCCTGCTTGTAGTAGGCGTAGGCCACGTCGAGCTGGCCCTGCTGGGCGAAGCGCCCGTATGGATACTTCGATTCGAGCTGCTCGTAGAGCTTCGCCGCCGTGTCCCAGTTGTGCTGGTCCAGCTGCTCCTTCGCCGCGTTGTAGTACTGCTCGGCGGTCCAGTTCTTCTGCGCGTTGTCATGGCTCTTGAACAGCCCGCAGCCGGCGACGGCCGCCGCCAGGGCGAGCGCCGCCAATGCCGTTACACTTCGATTCATGGCGAATCCCGGGTCGAGAAGCGCGAATTATACCGTGGGGGAGGACGCGAACCGGCGCGTGCGCCTCACCATTCCGCTCGAGATGGCGGGCCTCAGGCTGGACCAGGCGCTCGCCCGGCTGCTGCCCGACGAGTCGAGGAGCCGCCTCGCGCGGCTGATCGAGGAGGGCCGGGTCACCGTGGATGGCGCCGCGGCCGCCTCGCGCCGGAAGCTGCGCAGCGGCGAGGCCATCGACGTGGAGCTCGCCCCGCGCCCCGTGGACGCCGCGTCCCGCCCGGAGGCCATCGCGCTGCCGATCCTGCACGAGGACGCGGACCTGCTGGTGATCGACAAGCCCGCCGGGCTCGTGGTGCATCCGGGCAGCGGGAACTGGGCGGGCACGATGCTCAACGCCCTGCTGCACCACGCGCCCGCCACGCGCGAGCTGCCGCGCGCCGGCATCGTGCATCGCCTCGACAAGGACACGAGCGGCCTGCTGGTGGTGGCGAAGAGCGAGCCCGCGCAGGCGGACCTCGTGCGCCAGCTTCAGGCGCGCACCGTGAAGCGCACGTATCTCGCGCTCGTGCGCGGGCGCGTGGCCGCGCCGGGAAGCGTCGACGCGCCGATCGGCCGCCATCCGGTGCACCGCACGCGCATGGCCGTGGTCGAGGGCGGCAAGCCCGCGGTCACGCACTATCGCGTGCGCGAGCGGCTCGGCCAGCACACCCTCCTCGAGTGCGACCTCGAGACCGGGCGCACCCACCAGATCCGCGTGCATCTCGCCTCCATCGGCCATCCGATCGAGGGCGATCCCGTCTATGCGGGCCGCGGCGCGAAGCGTCTCGCGCGGCAGGCGCTGCACGCCTGGAAGCTCGCCTTCCGGCATCCGCGCACCGGCGAGGAGATGCGCTTCGAGTCGCCGATGCCCGAAGACATGGCGGCGCTCGTCGCGTCGCTGCGCGCACCATGAGCTGGGCCGAGGGCATGCGCCGGCGGCTGGGCGCGCACGGCGCGCGCTGGATCGTCCCCGACTGGCCCGCGCCGCAGGGCGTGCGCGCCTTCGTGACCACGCGCGCGGGCGGCGTGAGCGAAGGCGAGCACGCCTCGATGAACCTCGGCCTTTCGAGCGGGGATGCGCCGGAGAAGGTCGCGTTGAATCGCGCCGTCGTGCGCGCATCGCTGCCGTCGGAGCCGCGGTGGCTCGCGCAGGTGCACGGGACGACGGCCGTCCTCCTCGACGATCTGGAAAGGGACGCGCGGCCTCAGGCCGACGCGGCGGTCGCGAGCGTCCCCGGAACCGTCTGCACGGTGCTCACCGCCGATTGTTTGCCGCTGCTCCTCTGCGACGACGCGGGACGGCGCGTGGCGGCGGCGCACGCGGGATGGCGCGGCATGGCGGCGGGCGTGATCGAGAACGCGGTGCGCGCGATGGGCGTGGCGCCCGGGAGCGTGATGGCGTGGATGGGACCGGCGATCGGTCCCGAGGCCTTCGAGGTCGGGCCCGAGGTGCGCGAGGCGTTCGTCGCGGCGGATGCGCGAAGCGACATCGCGTTCCATGCGCATCGCGAAGGCAAGTACCTGGCCGATCTCTACGCCCTCGCGCGCCGGCGGCTCGCGCTCGCGGGCGTCTCGCGCGTGCACGGCGGCGGCTTCTGCACCTATCGCGAGAGCGACCGGTTCTTCTCCTACCGGCGCGAGAAGCGCAGCGGGCGCATGGGCGCCTTCATCTGGATCGAATGATGGCGCTCGCCGGCATCCTCGTCGCGACGATCGGGGGAACGCTCGTCTCGCTCGCCATCGCCGCCTCCGTGGCCTTCCGCGTGCAGTCGCGCTGGATCCCGACGCTCGTGAGCTTCGCGGTGGGCGCGCTCCTGGGCGCCGCCTTCCTCGACATCCTGCCGCACCTCTTCGAGGAGACGAAGGATCCGGGGCGCATCGCGGCGTTCATCCTGGGGGGCCTCCTCGCGTTCTTCGTCCTCGAGAAGCTGCTCCTCTGGCGCCACCATCATCACCACGGCGAGGAGGGCGAGGCCGCGGCGGGGCCCGTGCATGCGCACGGCCGGGGCGAGCGCCGCGTGGGCTGGATGATCGTGTTCGGCGACGCGTTCCACAACGCGACCGACGGAGTGATCATCGCGGGCGCCTTCCTCGCCGATACGCGCATCGGCGTGGTCACCTCGCTCGCCATCGTCGCCCACGAGATCCCGCAGGAGATCGGCGACTTCCTCGTGCTGCTCCATTCGGGATTCGAGCGGCGCACGGCGCTCGTGCTGAACGCGCTCTCGGGCGTCACCTCGGCGGTCGCCGGCGTCGCCGCATACTTCGCCCTCTCGGCGGTCAGCGCCTGGGTGCCGGAGATCCTCGCCATCGCCGCGGCGAGCATGATCTACATCGCCGTGGCGGACCTCATCCCCGGGCTGCACCGCACCGGCGCGCCCTTCGATTCGCTGCTCCAGGTGCTCTTCATCGCCCTCGGCATCGGATGCATCTGGATCATCCACGCCGTGCTGCTTCCCGGGGCATAATGACCGGCGCAGACCCGCCCGCCCCCATGCCGAAGAACGGTACGCCGCGCAACGAAAAAGAGGTCCACTCCCGGCTTCGCGATGCGAACGACCGGCTCGCGGCCGAGCTGCGCGCGTCCAACGCGCGCCTCGCCGCGAGCGTCCCCCCGGAAGGCGCCTCGCCGCAGGTCATGGCGGGCTTCGCGGAGGCATACCGCGCATGGCTCGAGTCGCTCTCGGCCAAGCCCGAGACGCTGCTCGACCTGCAGAACCGCTACATGCAGGAGCAGTTCCGGCTCTGGGCGCGCGCGCTCGAGCCCGCCGCGCAGCCCGAGGCGGTCCAGGACAAGCGCTTCTCGGCGCCGGAATGGAACGACCTTCCCGTCTTCCGCTACTTCCGCGACTCGTACATCGCCACGGCGCGAATGATGATGGAGGCGGTCGACGGG
>DASUXK010000495.1:0-3191 GCA_036377935.1 Usitatibacter sp. | reverse complement strand
ATGTTCGCGTACTCGGCGAGGAAGAACACGGCGAAGGCCATGCCCGAGTACTCGACGTGGAAGCCCGCCACGATCTCGCTCTCGCCCTCCGCGACGTCGAACGGATGCCGGTTGGTCTCGGCGAGCCCCGCGATGTAGTGCACGAGGAAGAGCGGGAAGAGCGGGATCCAGAACCAGCCGAGGAAGCCCCAGTCGGTGTGCTGGCGCTCGACGATCTGGGTGAGGTTCATGCTGCCCCCGGCCATGAGGGCGCCCACGATGGCGAAGCCCATCGCGAGCTCGTAGGCGACCATCTGCGCCGCCGCGCGCATGGAGCCCAGGAACGCGTACTTCGAGTTCGAGGCCCAGCCCGCGATGATCACGCCGTAGATGCCGAGCGAGGTCATGGCGAGCATGACGAGGATCGCGGCGTCGGCGTTCGAGATCACCCAGCCCGGCGCGAAGGGCACGATCGACCACGCGGCGAGCGCCGGCGCGACCGAGAGGATGGGCGCGAGCAGGAAGAGCCCGCGGTTGGCGCCCAGCGGGACGATCTGCTCCTTCATGAGGAGCTTGATCGCGTCGGCGATGGGCTGGAGGATGCCCTTGTAGCCCACGCGGTTCGGCCCGCGGCGCACCTGCATCCAGCCGATCACCCAGCGCTCGACCAGCTGGTAGTAGAGCACCGTGAGCAGCAGCGGCACGAGGACGACCACGATCATCGCGATCGCGCGGCCGACGCTGAAGGCCTGCGGGCCCCACACCGGCCCGAACAAGTCGGTCGCGTAGCCCTGCAGCTGGGTCACGTAATCGTTCATGCGACGGCTTCCATGCGCACGATGTCGACGGCGACCTCGCCCTCGCCCAGCCCCGCGGTCTCCGGGATGCCGCGCGCGACGCGCACGCAGCCCTCGCCCACCGCGGGATCGGCGACGGCGGGCAGGAGCGCCTCGCCCTCGCCCTGGCGGATGCGCACCTGCATGCCCTCCCCGAGCCCCAGCGCCGCGAAGGTCGCGGGATGGAAGCGCGCGGCGCGCGATTTCTTCGCGTCGCTCGTCTTCTGCAGCGGCGGCGAGCGGCGCACGATCGGGTCCGTCGCGTAGATCGGGAACTCGGCGATCCGCTCGAGCGCGGCGGGCGCGGCGCGCACCTGCCATTCCAGCGGCGCGATGGCGTTGGACAGGCCCGCCTTCGCCCAGGCGGCGAGGTCGGGAGCGATCCGCGCGCGCACCTGCTCCACGGTATCGGCGTCGAAGCCCGGCAGCTCGAGAAGGCTTCCCAGCATGCGCAGCACCTTCCACAGCGGGCGCGAATCGCCCTGGGGCTTCACGCACGCGTTGAAGGACTGCACGCGGCCTTCCATGTTGACGAAGGTGCCCGCCGTCTCGGTGTACGGCGCGATGGGCAGCATCACGTGCGCGGCGTCCGTCGCGGGGCCGCGGTAGGCGGAAAGCACCACGCCGAACTCGGCGGCGGCGAGCGCCTGCATCGCGCGCGGCCCCATGTCGAGCCCCACCTCGATGCCGGCGAAGAGGTAGCCCGCGCGGCGCGATTCGACCATCGTGCGCGCATCCAGGCCCGTCGGGAGCACGCCCGCGAGGTGCGCGCCCACCGTGTTGCCGCCGTCCGGCAGCACGCCGACCGTCGCGCCCGTGAGGCGCGCGATCTCGTGCGCCATGGACAGGAGCAGCGCGTAATCGGGATGCTGCTGCGCGTAGTGGCCGAGGAAGATCGCCGAGCGCTTGCCGGCGAGGCTCGCGACGATCGCGCGCTCCGCGTCGCCCACGGCACGCCCGAGGGCGCCCCGCGGGCTTTCGCCCTTCGCCTGGGCGGCGGCGGCCGCGATGGCGGCCAGCCCGGCCGCGAGCTCCGAGGGCTTCACGACCGAGCGCGCGGCCACCGGCATCAACAGCTCGTCGGCCGCGACGTGCAGGACCGAGAGCTGGAGCGCCTTCTTCGTCCCGGCGCGAAGCCGCGCGCAGATGAGCGGCTGCTCCTTGCGGATGCTCGAGCCCACGAGGAGCGCGCCCTCGAGCTCCTCGATCGCGGCCACCGGCATGCCGAGCCACGGCGCGCCCTCGTGCCTCGCGCGGAAATCCGACTGGCGGATGCGATGGTCGATGTTGCCCGTGCCCAGGCCCTTCGCGAGCGCGGCGCCGAGGTGGAGCTCCTCGAGCGTGAGCTGCGGACCGAAGAGCATGCCGAGCGCGTCGGCGCCGTGGCGCTGCGCCACCTCGCGCAGGCCGTGCGCGGCGGCCTCGAGCGCCTCGGGCCAATCCACCTCGGCCCACTCGCCCGCGCGCTTCACCATCGGGTGCAGCAGGCGCTCTTCCGAGTTGAGGCCCTCGTAGGCGAAGCGGTCGCGATCCGAGATCCAGCACTCGTTCACCGCCTCGTTGTCGATGGGCAGCACGCGCAGGACGCGGTCGAGCTTCGACTGGACCATCAGGTTCGAATTGAGCGAATCGTGCGGCGAGAAGCTGCGGCGCCGCGCGAGCTCCCAGTTGCGCGCCGTGTAGCGGAAGGGCTTCGAGGTGAGCGCGCCCACCGGGCACAGGTCGATCACGTTGCCGGAGAGCTCCGAATCGACCGTCCGCTGCACGAACGTGAGGATCTCCGCGTGCTCCCCGCGGCCGGCCATGCCGAGCTCCATGATGCCGGCGATCTCCTGGCCGAAGCGCACGCACCGGGTGCAGTGGATGCAGCGCGTCATGTCGGTGGAGATGAGCGGGCCGAGGTTCTTGTTCACGACCACGCGCTTGGCTTCCTGGTAGCGCGAGGTGGACGCGCCGTATCCCACCGCGAGGTCCTGCAGCTGGCACTCGCCGCCCTGGTCGCAGATGGGGCAGTCGAGCGGATGGTTGATGAGCAGGAACTCCATCACGCCCTTCTGCGCGTCGATGGCGAAGTCCGAATGGGTCTGGACCTTCATCCCCTCGGTGGCGGGCGTGGCGCACGCGGGCAGCGGCTTCGGCGCCTTCTCCACCTGCACCAGGCACATGCGGCAGTTGGCGGCGATCGAGAGCTTCTTGTGGTAGCAGAAGTGCGGCACGTAGACGCCGAGCTTCACCGCAGCGTCCATCACCGTGGCGCCGTTGTCTACCGTGACGGGCTTGCCGTCGATTTCGAGATTGATGGGCATGTCAGTCGGCCGCCAGCTGGTGCGCGACGGTGTGGCCCGCGGGGTGACGCTCGCCCGGGGCGCTGTAGCC
>DASUXK010000494.1:0-6733 GCA_036377935.1 Usitatibacter sp. | reverse complement strand
TGCTCGACCTGCTGCAGCGGGGAGGCGTGCAGCACGTGGGCCTGCTCGCGCGCCCGGCCGCTTCATGATCCGCGAGGTGGAGAAGGAGCCGCAGGCGCTGCGCAAGCGCCCGCAGCCGGGACGGCTGCGGGCGATCGTGCTGGCGATCGTCGTGCACGTGCTGTTCCTCGCGCTGATCGTGTTCGGCGTGCGCTGGCAGAACAGCCCCACGGCGCCGGTCTCCGCGGAGCTGTGGGACAAGCTGCCGACGGCGAAGCAGGCCCCGCCTCCGGCGCCCAAGCCCGCGCCCAAGCCTGCGCCCAAGCCCGAGCCCGCTCCGCCACCGCGGCCCCAATACCCGCCCTCGCCGACGGCGCAGCCCCAGCCGAAGCAGGCGGATTTCGGGCCGCCGCCGCCGCAGGAGACGAAGCCCGCGCCGCCCCCGCCCGACGCCGAGATCGCCGAGAAGGCGGCGCGCGAGAAGGCGCAGCGCGAGAAGCAGGCGCGCGAGGAGCGCGAGCGCCTCGAGCGCGAGGCGGCCGCGGAGAAGCAGCGCCAGCAGGAGGAGGCGGCGAAGAAGAAGCGCGCGCAGGAAGAGGCCGTCCGGAAGAAGCAGGCGCAGGAAGCGGCGGCGAAGAAGAAGCGCGAGCAGGAGGAAGCGGCACGCAAGAAGCGCGAGGAGGAGCAACGCCTCGCCGAGGAGCGCGCCAAGGCCGAGGAGGCCGAGCGCGCGCGCCAGGCCGCGGCCACCGCCCGCCAATTGGCGATCCAGGGATGGGTGGACAAAATTAAGAATAAAATCCTCTCGAAGGCCAACGTGCCGGACACGGTGGCCACCGGGGCGGAGGTGAACGTGCGCATCCGCATCCTTCCCGGCGGCGACGTGCTCGACATCCAGGTGACGCGCGGCACGAACCCGACGTACAGTTCCGCGATCGAACGGGCGATCCGGAGCGCGCAACCGCTGCCCGTGCCACCCGCGAACTCCGAGCTATTCCCCGAATTCCGCGACCTCAACCTCAATTTCCGGCATGAACGCTAGCCGCATCCCCTCCCCGGTTCGATTCCTCCTCGCCGCGACGGCGCTCCTCGCCGCCGCCTTCGCCGCGCACGCGCAGCTCACCATCGACATCACCACGAGCGGCGCGCGCCAGGTTCCCATCGCCGTCGTGCCCATGGCCGGCGAGGCGGGTCAGCCGCAATCCGTGAGCCAGGTGGTGGGCGCGGATCTCTCGCGAACCGGCCTCTTCCGGCTCGTCGACACCGGCGGCGTGACGCCGTTGCCGAGCGAGCCTTCGGAAGTGAGCTTCCCGGACTGGGCGAGCCGCAGCGCCGAGGCGCTCGTGATCGGCAAGATAGAGCCTTCGGGCGACGGTCGCCTGGAGGTTCGCTTCCGCCTCTTCGACGTGCAGAAGCAGTCGCAGCTCGCGAGCTACTCGTACGTGGTCTCGCCGCAGCAGCTGCGCGCCACCGCGCACCGCATCGCCGACGTGATCTACGAGAAGCTCACCGGCGACAAGGGCGTCTTCTCGACCAAGATCGCGTACGTCGTGAAGCGCAACGAGCACCGCTTCGAGCTGCAGGTGGCCGATGCCGACGGCTACAACGCGCAGTCGATCCTCGCCTCCAACGAGCCCATCATGTCGCCCGCCTGGTCGCCGGACGGCAGCCGCCTCGCCTACGTGTCCTTCGACCAGAAGAAGCCGATGGTCGTCGTGCAGAACCTCGCCGAGGGCACCACGAAGATCGTCGCGAACTTCCGCGGCAACAACAGCGCGCCGGCCTGGTCGCCCGATGGCCGCTTCCTCGCGGTGGCGCTCTCCAAGGACGGCCTCACGCAGATCTACCGCATCCCCGCGGCCGGCGGCGCGGCCCAGCGACTCACCGAGTCGAGCGACATCGACACGCAGCCCGCGTTCTCGCCCGACGGGCAGTGGATCGCGTTCACCTCGGATCGCGGCGGCTCGCCGCAGATCTACCGCATGCCCGCGAGCGGCGGCCCCGCGCAGCGCCTCACCTTCGACGGCAACTACAACGTGGGCCCGCGCTTCAGCCCGGACGGAAAGTACATCGCGTTCGTGCAGCGCAGCGAGGGTCGTTACCGCATCGCCACGCTCGAGCTCGCCACCGGCCAGGTGCTCACGCTCACCGACGGATCCCTGGACGACTCGCCTAGTTACGCGCCCAACGGTAAGATCATCCTCTACGAAGCCCAGGTCGGCGGGCGGGGGCAGCTGGCGGCGGTGTCCGGCGACGGACGCGTGCGCCAGCGGCTCACGTCGTCGGCGGGCGACGTCCAGGATCCCGCATGGGGCCCCATGCCCACGAACTGAGCGGATCGCAGAGTCCGCGCGTCCTGCCTCAACCATCCCTGACAAAGGAGAATCGCCAAATGAAGAACATCGCTGTCTATCTCGGCCTCGCCATCCTCGCGGCCGCCTGCGCGAGCGAGACGCCGAAGACCGAGGCTCCCGTCACCGAGGGCGGCAAGACGACCACGTCGCCCTCGACCGCCCAAGGCACGGGCTCGACGACCAGCCCCACGCAGACCGCGGGCGTGGAGGGCAATCCCCTGCGCGATCCCAACAACATCCTGTCGAAGCGCAGCGTCTACTTCGACTTCGACTCGAACGTGGTGAAGGACGAGTTCCGCCCGCTCGTGCAGGCGCACGCGCGCTACATGGTCGAGCACCGCGATTCGCGCGCCCGCATCGAGGGCAACTGCGACGAGCGCGGCAGCCGCGAATACAACCTCGCGCTCGGCCAACGCCGCGCCGAGGCGGTGAAGAAGATCATGACGGTGCTGGGCGTGTCCGACGGCCGCATCGAAACCATCAGCTACGGCGAGGAGAAGCCGGTGGCGATGGGCCACGACGAGGCGGCCTGGGCGAAGAACCGCCGTGCCGACATCAAGTACGCGGGTGAGTGAGGAGCGCCGCATGAAGGCCGCGCGGCTCGCCGCCGCCGCGGCCTTCGCGATCCTCGCCTCGCTCCCGGCGCGCGCCGGCCTCTTCGACGACGACGAGGCCCGGCGCCGCATCGACCAGCTGCGCCAGGAGCTCGCCCAGCAGGGCAAGGACAACGAGGCGCGCATCCAGAAGCTCGAGAACCAGCTCTCCCACATCGGCGTGGTGGAGCTGGTGCAGCAGATCGAGCAGCTGAACGAGCAGATCGCGCGGCTGCGCGGCCAGATCGAGGTGCTCGCCAACGAGAACCAGCAGCTGCAGAAGCGCCAGCGGGATTTCTACCTGGACCTCGACTCGCGCCTGAAGCGCCTGGAGTCGCCCGCGGCGGGCACGGGCACGCCCGGCGCGCCGCCGCCCGCCGGCGCGCCCGCCGCGGCAACGTCTCCCGCACCGCCGTCGAGCGGCACGGCGAGCGGCCCGCCGGCGGTCCCCGGCGATTCGTCCGACGCCAAGTCGCCGTCGCGCGAGGACCAGGCGCGCGAGATGAAGGCGTACGACGAGGCCTCGAACCTCTTCCGCCGCAACGACTTCACCTCCGCGGTGGAGGCGTTCCGCGCGTTCCTCAAGGACTATCCGGCGAGCCCGCTGGTGCCGAACGCGCACTACTGGATCGGCATCAGCTACGCGAACCTCAAGGACTACCCGCACGCGCTGGCGGCCCAGCAGGAGCTGCTCGCCAAGCACCCGCAATCGGCCAAGGCGCCCGATGCGCTGCTCGCCATCGCGGCGATCCAGGCCGAGCAGGGCCAGGCCGCCCAGGCGCGCAACACGCTCGAGGACCTGATCGCGCGCTATCCCGCGTCCGACGCGGCGGCGAAGGCGCGCACGCGCCTCACCGCGCTTCGCCGCTAGCGAACGCCGGCATCACGTCTGTCGCGAGGCATTCGAGCGACTCGTGCACCACCTCGGTCGGCACGGCGCCCGCGCCCACCGCGCACAGCAGGTGCGTCACGCCCGCGCGTTCGAGCTTGCGGATGCGCGCGATGCATTCGTCGGGATCGCCTACCAGCGTCATGCCGGCCGCGGCGAGGAGGCCGGGACGCGGGCCGAGGGCCACGAGCTTGCGGAAGCGCTCGAGGCTGCGGAAGTGCTCGTAGGAGGGATATAGCCGCTCGAGCACGGGTCGCGTCACGCCGAGCAGCTCGCGATAGAACCACGTGAGCGCCGGGGCGGCGATCTCGCGCGCGCGGCGCCCGTCGCGAAGGCACAGCACCCCGAGCGTCACGCCGATGCGCGGCGGCTCCTCGCGTTTCCATGCCGCCCGATAGCGCCGGATGTCGGCGCGCGCCATGAGCCACGGCTTGAACGGCCCCACGAGGACGCCGAGCCCCTCGCGCGCGGCCCACTCGAAGGTCTCGGGGCTGACGGCCGCTGTCCAGAGCGGCGGATGCGGCCGCTGCACGCAACGCGGAACGACCGGGACGCCATCGAGCCGGAAGTGGCGCCCCGCGAAGCGCACGGGCTCCCCCACGAAGCTCGCGCGCAGGATGGCGAGCGACTCGGCCACCAGGGCGCGGCTATCCTCCATGCGCACGCCGAACGTCGCGTACTCGTGCGGCGAGAATCCGCGTCCCACGCCGACCTCGAGCCGGCCGTGCGAGAGCACGTCGAGCGTGGCGACGCGCTCGGCCACGTGCAGCGGGTGGTGGTAGGGCAGGGGCACCACGCCCAGGCCGAGGCGCAGGCGCCGCGTGCGCATCGCGGCCGCGGCGAGCAGCAGCTCGGGCTTCGAGGAGTGCGAGTAGCCGGGCATGCCGTGGTGCTCGACGAGCCATGCGCCGTGGAAGCCCAGCGCATCGGCCGCCTCGAGCTCGGCGAGCGTTTCCTCGTAGAGCGCGGTCTCGGCGCGCCGGGCGTGCGGGGGGTTCGCGGCCTCGTGGAAAAGATCGAAACGCAACGGGAGGGACGATGTCCTGTGGGGCGGGAGACGGTATATTGCCAGCGAAGACCGCGCCATTTCCCGATGAAGAGCTCCCAACGCCTGCTGCGCCGCCTGAACGAGGCGAGCGCGCCGTACGTCGATCCGCTCGAGCGCTTGCGCTGGGACGAGATCGCGACCGACGCGTGGTGGCTGCCGCCCGAGGCGCTCTCGCTCGCGGGTGTGCCCGCGTTCGAGGCGCTTCCCCTCGAGGTGCGCCGCCGGCTCTCGCACCTGGAATTCGCGTGGGTGCTCGAGACCGGCGCGTGGCTCGAGAGCCTCTTCATCGAGCGCTTCGGGCGCGCGGCCGGCGAGGAGCGCGCCGATCCCGAGCTGCGCATGCGCTACCTGCACGAGGTGCGCGAGGAGGCGGGACACAGCCTCATGTTCCTCGAGTTGCTGAGGCGTAGCGGCGTGCGGCTTCCAGGCGGCGCGCAGCCGCGCTCGCCGCTCGCCGCGGCGGCGGGCCGCCTGCTGCCTTTCTCGGGCGCGCTCTTCTGGACGCTCACGGTCATCGGCGAGGAGCTGGGCGATGCCCTCACGCGCACCGTGCCGCGCGCCGTGGAGCACGCGACGGTGAGCGCGGTGGTCTACCACATGGCGCGGCTGCACGTGCGCGACGAGGCGCGGCACGTGGCGCATACGCGCTCGGCGTGCGAAGAGGCCGTCGCGCGCATGGCGCCGTGGCGCAGGCGGCTCCTCTCGCCCCTCGTGGACGCGGCGATCGATGCGTTCGCGCGCCGGCTCTACTTCCCGCCGGCCGCGATCTACGAGGCCGCGGGACTGCCGCCGGGCACGGACTGGCGCGCGCTCGCGCTGCGTTCGGCCTCTCGACGCCGCTTCGCGGCGCGCTCCACGCGCTCCACGCGCGAGTTCCTGGGTGCCGCCGGCTGGCGGCTGCGGGTGCCCGCCGCCTGAGCCCGCATCCACCTCGGGCGTCACGCGAGAGCCCTCGCGCAGCATGCCGAGGCCCGGTCCGTACGCGACGATCACGACGTCGAGGGCTCGCGGTTCCATTCGGGATCGACGAGTGCGCTCGCCTGGTCGATCGCGAGCCGCCATTTCTCCGGCTCGCGGTCGGCCACCTGGATCACGACGCCGGGCATGTGCTGCGCGGCAGCGCGGCGGCCGGAGGCGCGATATCCTCGTAGGCGTGGCGCACGAGCGCCTTCACGCGCCGCAGCTCGCAGGCGCGGCGCTCGAGCGCCGGGTCGGCGCCGAGGGCCGCGAAGATCTCCTCGCGTTCGGCGCTCGCCGCCTCGCCATCCAGCCAGGCGTTGATGCTTTCGTCGCAATCCGGATTCCGGTTCATCGAATGCTCCTCACCTTGCCCCGCAGGGGCGCCACTTCGGCCGCGTCGGCCACCAGCAACCGGGGGGGATGGAATATTCCCGCGGCTCGTTGCGTCAATACCGCACGGCCCGCGGCTCGCGGCGGCGCCCATCCATCGAAGGAGGAGGCCTCCCATTCAATCCGCGATTCGACGTGTGATCCTCGCCCTGGCCGCGGTCGCGACCGTGGGCGCCCTGCCCGCCGCCCATGCCGCCGACGGCGGGGCGAAGAAGGAGCGCATGGTCATGCAGGTTTCGGACGCGGACCCGGCGCGCTGGAACCTCGCGCTCAACAACATGAAGAACGTGCAGTCCCCGCTCGGGGCGCAGAACGTGGACCTCTAGATCGACGCCTACGGGCCCGGGATCGGGATGCTCGAGATGGATTCGCCCGTCCGGCCCTGACGCCGGCGGCTTCGACCGCGGCGGAGCGAGGAGCATGAAGCGGGCGGTGGTCCTGGTTTCGGGCGGGCTCGATTCGGCGACGGTCCTCGCGATCGCAACCTCCGAAGGCTGGCGCTGCCACGCGCTGTCCGTGG
>DASUXK010000493.1:0-2562 GCA_036377935.1 Usitatibacter sp. | reverse complement strand
AGGGCGCGCTGAAAACGCTCGCCAGCCGCCCGCTGATCTTCCTCTACATCCTGCCGATCCTCGCCGGCGCGGTGCTCGGCGTCTCGCACGTGCACGAGATCCCCGGGATCTTCCACGACATGGAGTGGATCGAGTACGACGCCGCGGGCGGCTACATCCGCGACGTCGTGATGAAGCCGCTCCTCCTCGTGCTCTACGCGATGCTGGTGGGAGTGGCGGTCGGCCGCAGCCGCACGACGGCGCGCTTCCTCACGCCGATGCTGGTGTCGATGTGGGTGATGGCGCTCCTCGTGATCGTGTTCATCGCCGCCTCGGGCGTGAGCCTCTCGCAGCTCGCCGGCACCTACGAGCGCTCGTTCCTCTCGCCGCTCGGGATGCACGCGAACGACCTGGGCCGGCTCTACGCCACCGCCTACGCGCTGCTGCTCTTCATCTGGGACCGTACGCCGCGCGCGGCCCTCAAGGCGTTCCTGATCCTGTCGATGGGCCTGGTCACGGCCGCGCTGCTCCTCACGTTCTCGCGCGGGGCGATCGTCGCGTTCGTGATCGTGAACGTGATCTACCTCTTCTCGCGCAGGAAGCTCAAGACCCTGATCCTGGGCGCGATGCTCGCCCCGGTCGCGCTCGCGCTCATGCCCGGCGCCCTCTGGTCGCGCCTCGACATGGGCATGGACCAGGGCGTGAACGCGGTGAGCGCCGGGCGCGTGACCGGCATCTGGCAGCCGCTCCTGCCGTGGGTGAGCGAGAGCCCGATCTGGGGCCACGGCCTGCAGTCGATCCTCTGGTCGCCCGCGATGCGCGCGGACCACATGCTGCAGGTGACGCACCCGCACAGCGCGTGGCTGCAGGCGGTGCTCGACACGGGCGTGATCGGGTTGGTCCTGATGCTCGCCTTCTGGATGGGGCACGTGTGGCGCGGCTTCCGCGCGCTCGCGCGCGACACCTCGCTCGCGCCCGAGATGTCCGGCTTCTTCGAGGGCGCCGCCGCGGGCCTCCTCGGGTTCGTCCTCGCGAACGCCGCGGGCAGCAGCTTCTTCCCGGTTCCCGAGCAGAGCTTCCTCTGGCTCGCGGTCGGGATGATGTACGGGCTGCGGCTGCGCGCGAAGCTCGCCGCGGCGGGAAAGGCATAGCCATGTGCGGAATCACCGGTTACTGGGTGCGGCGCGGGGATCCTTCCCCGTGGCTCGCGGATCTCGGCGCGGCCGTCGAGTCGCTGCGCCAGCGCGGGCCCGACGACTCGGGCGTGTGGGTGCGTCCGGGCGCGCGCGTGGCGCTCGGGCACACGCGCCTTTCGATCCTCGACCTCTCGCCGGCGGGGCACCAGCCGATGCGCTCGGCCGACGGCGCGCTCGTGATGGCGTTCAACGGCGAGGTCTACAACTTCGCGGCGGTGAGGAGCGAGCTCGAGGCCCTCGGCCACCGCTTCCGCAGCAGCGGCGATTCCGAGGTGGTGCTCGCCGCCTACGCGCAGTGGGGCGTGGCCGCGGCCGAGCGCTTCGTCGGCATGTTCGCCATCGCCATCTGGAGCGAGCGCGAGCGCCGCCTGGTGCTGCTGCGCGACCGCATGGGCGTGAAGCCGCTCTACTACGCCTGGGACGGGCGCACGTTCTGGTTCGGGTCCGAGTTGAAGGCGCTGCGCGCGTTTTCCCGCTGGGAGTGCGAGGTCGACCGCGACGCGCTGGGCGAGTACCTGCAATTCGGGTACATCTCGGCGCCGCGCGCGATCTATCGCCACGTCGCGAAGCTCCTGCCCGGCCATTGGCTCGAGCTGGGCGAGGTGGGCGAGCCGGCGGTGCGCGCGTACTGGGCGCCGCCCTGCGGCGAGCCCGCGCTCGACATGCCCGAGGAGGAGCTCGAGCGCCGCCTGGAGACGGTGCTCGTCGACGCCTTCCGCTACCGCATGGTCTCCGACGTGCCGGTGGGCGTGTTCCTGTCCGGCGGCATCGATTCCTCCCTCGTCGCGGCCCTCCTGCAGCGTTACGGCGGCGGCGAGGTGCGCACGTTCACCATCGGCTTCGAGGACGCGCGCTTCGACGAGTCGCCGCACGCGCGGCGCGTCGCCGAGCACCTCGGCACGCGGCATCGCAGCCGCATCGTCACCGCTTCGGACATGAAGGACGTGCTCGCGAACTGGGCCGACCTCTTCGACGAGCCCTTCGGCGACACCTCGGGCGTGCCGACGTACCTCGTCTCGAAGATGGCGCGCGAGCACGTGAAGGTCGCGCTCTCGGCCGACGGCGGCGACGAGCTCTTCTGCGGCTACGCGCACTACGGCGTGGTGCTCGATCGCCACCGCGCGCTCTCGCGCTGGCCCGGCGCCGCGCGCCGCGCCTTCGCCGCACCGCTCTCGGTCTTCGATCGCGCGCGCCTGCAGGCCGCCGCCGATCGCCTGCCGCTTCCCGCCGGCACGCGCCACGCCGCGCGCCGCACGGTCCTCGAGCGGCTCGCCAAGCTCTCCGTGATGCTGCCGCAGGTCGACGCGCCGACCCTCTACGACCTGGCGATGTCGTTGTGGACGCCGTGGGAAATCGCCGGCCTCCTCGGCGGCGAGACGATTCCGCG
>DASUXK010000492.1:0-4781 GCA_036377935.1 Usitatibacter sp. | reverse complement strand
CAGGGCCTTCGCGACATGGTCGAGCTCGGCGAGGTGCTCGCGGGCGTTGTACTGCCGCAGCCTCGCGCGGAGCGCCGTCTGCACGGCGGTCATCAGCGCGGCGACGCGCACGGGCCGCTCCACGACCGTCACGTTCCCGAGCGCGCGCACCGCCTGGCGCACGGTGGGCGAGTCGGCGCCCGGATGCGAGAGGAGCAACACCGGGAGGTCCGACCACGGCGGCTGCCGCGAGAAGTACTCGCCGAGGTAATGGAACTGCGACTCGTTGCCGAGCGCCTCCTCGGACATCAGCAGCGCGCCCGCGCCGCGCGGCAGCTCGCGCAGCAGCTGCGCGAGGTCGGCGCAGATCGTGCACCGCACGCCCGCCTCGGCGAGCACGGTGCGGGTGAGCGGCGCGTCCCGGCCGGTGGGCGCGAGGACCAGCAGCCGCCGCTCGTTCGACGGCCGCTCCGCCTCGCTCACCGCGGGGCGTCCTTGCCGGCGTCGGCGATCGGATCGAGGATCGGCACGCCCGTGAGCACGCCGCGGAAGTCGCGCAACGGCTCGCCCACCTGGATGCCGCCGGGCCCCAGGGCGAACTGCCGGATGGTGCGCTCGTGCTCGCCGCCGCGCTTCTTCATCACGGAGATCGCCTGGCGCACCTCGCCGCGATCCTCGTAGTAGCGCAGCATCAGCACCGCATCGGCGAGGTAGCTCGCGTCCACGGGCGTGCGCATCTGCGTGCCGATGATGCCCTGGTGCGCGCCGATGAGGATGGTCGCGACGCCGCGCTCGCCGAGGTACATGAGCATCTCGTGCAGGTGGATCGAGAGGTAGCGCTCGCCCGGCATCGCGTTGAGGTAGCCGTTCAGGCTGTCGATCACGACCGTGCTCGCGCCTCCGGACTCCACCTCGTGGCGGATGAGGTGCGCGAATTCCCCGGGCGTGAGCTCGGCCGGATCCACCTGGCGCAGCGAGACCAGGCCGGCATCGCGCGGGCCGGCGAGGTCCACGCCCATGCCGCGCATCCGGGAGAGCAGCGTGTGGATGCTTTCGTCGAAGATGAACATCGCGCTCTTCTCGCGGCGCGCCGCCGCCGCGGCGACGAACTGCGCGGCGAGCGAGGATTTGCCCGTGCCGGCCGCGCCGACGATGAGCGTGCTCGTGCCGCGCTCGAAGCCGCCGCCGAGCAGCGTGTCGAGCTTGGCGATGCCGCTCGAAAGTTTCTGCTCCTGCGTCTCCCGCCGGTGCTCGGCGGCGACGAGCCGGGGGAAGACGTTCAGGCCACCGGTCGCGATGAGGTAGTCGTGGTAGCCGCCGCGGAAGCGCCGGCCGCGGTGCTTCAGCACGCGCATCCGCCGGCGGTCCGCCCCGTACTCGGGCGTGAGCTGCTCGAGGAGCATCACGCCGTGGGCGATGCTCTGCACCTGCAGGTCGCGTCCCGAGCTGGTGAGGTCGTCGAGCAGCAGCACCGTGCAGCGCCTTCCGCGGAAGAACTGCTTGAGGGCGAGGAGCTGGCGCCGGTAGCGCAGCGGATCGCCCGCGAGCAGGCGCAGCTCGGAAAGCGAGTCGAACACGAGGCGCGCGGGCTTCAGGCGCTCGACGTCGGAGAGGATGGTGCGCGTCGTCTCGGAGAGCTCCACCTCGGCGGGGTGGAACATCGTGTACTGCTCGGCCGGCTGCAGCGCCTCCTCGGGTGGCACCAGCTCGCGGATGGTGACGCCGTCGATCGGCCAGCCGTGCGATTTGGCCATCGCGCGCAGCTCTTCCTCGGTCTCGGAGAGCGTGACGTAGAGCACCGGCTCGCCGAGGCGCGCGCCTTCGAGCAGGTATTGCAGCGCGAGGGTGGTTTTCCCCGAGCCGGGCACGCCCTCGATGAGGTAGAGCCGGTATGGGGTGAACCCGCCGAGCAGGATGTCGTCGAGTCCCTCGATGCCGGTGGCGGAGGCATCGGGATAGAACAGTGAGGCCGGGGTTTCGGGTTTGTTCTTGTCCATCGGTCGGTGGAAAGCGCAGGCTCCAGGTGCGCACAAGATCCGAAAGGCTCAGATTCCGCGACCGGCAATTGGTTCCGATGGAGCATCGGTCGCCGGGCGGAAGGAAATTCGCGCGCCGCGCGCAAGTTGTTCCCGTTTTCCGACGCGCGCCGAAGCGCGCCTCCCGTGTGCGCCTTGACCGACAAGGAATTTCCGCTCTTCCGACGACCGGCACGGAGGTTGCGTCGGCTCCCGTTCCCCCACCACCGGATCCGATCCATGCTCGTCGCCGACCGCACCCGCCGCACCGCTCCCTCCACCGATTCGACCCCGCCGCTGCAGCGCGACATCCGGGTCGACACGTGCATCTTCGGCGCGGGCCTCGCCGGCATGATCGCCGCCTACCTCCTCGCGCGCGAGGGCCGCGACGTGATGGTGCTCGAGGAAGGGCCGCTCGGCGGGCTGCAGGGCGGCTTCGAGGCGGCGCCGCTCGCGAGCGTGGTCGAGCGGCCCTATGCGAGGGTCGAGGCGGAGCACGGGTGCGAGGCGGCACGGCTCGCCGCGCAAAGCGCGGCCGCCGCGGTGGACGCGCTGGAAGCGATCGTGCAGCGCGAGCGCATCGCCTGCGATTTCGAGCGGCTCGATGGATTGCTCGTGGCGCCCGCCTCGGAACGGGCGGAAGCGATCGGGCAGGAGCACGAGGCCGCCCGGCGCGCGGGCGTGGACGCCGAGCTGCTCGATCGCCCCGTGGAAGGCGCGCGCTGGACGAAGGGCGTGCGCTATCCCGCCCAGGCGCACTTCCATCCCACGCGATTCCTCGCGGGCCTCGCACGCGCCATCCGGCGAGCGGGCGGGCGCATCCACTCGGGGGTGGCGTGCCTGCGGATCGAGCCGGGAAATCCCGTGACGATCGTGACGCGCGCGGGCGTGCGCGTGGAAACGGCGACGCTCGTGAGCTCGCGGGCGATGGGGGGCCGCGGGCTCCTCGCCGCGCCGCCCGCTCCGCGCATGGCGCACATGGTCGGCCTGCGCGTGCCGCGCGGCTCGGTGCCGCGGGCGCTCTACTGGGAAGCGTCGGACCCGGTGCGTTGGGTGCGGCTGCGCTCGCGGGGCACGGGCGCGGGCGAGGTGCTCCTCGCGGGAGCCGAGGACCCGCCCGGCGAGGACGACCACACCGCCTATCGCTACCTCGCGCTCGAGGCCTGGGCGCGCAGCCGCTTCCCGCGCGCGGGCGAGGTCGTGCAGCGCTCCACGGGCCAGATCGTGCAGACGCCCGACCTCTTCGCGCTCGCGAGCCGCGCCGAATGCGACGCGCAGGGCGTGTACCTCGCGACCGCGGGCTGGGGGACGCCGCTCACCTGCGGCGCGATCGCCGGCCTCGTCATCAGGGATTTCGTGGACGGCGCGGAGCTCCCGTGGGCCGAGCTCTACATCCCCGAGGCGTGCTACGTGCCGCGGGAGGCGGCGCGCGCGTTATAGAATCGCGGCTTGATTTCGACGCCGCCCACTTTCACGCCGCTGCTGCACGCGCAGGACACGCCCGACGCGCTCACGTTCGCGTTCCGCGGCAACGAGATCCTCCTCCGCGAGCCCGACCTCGCCCTGCCCGACGCGGCGGCGAGCGCCGCGCTCGGCCTCGACGCGCAGAGCCTGCTGCCGGTCGGCCTCTACGAGGGCCGCTACTGCCGCGCGGTGCCGCTTGCCTCCGGCGCATCGGCGATCGAGGGCTTCGCCTTCCGCGGCTTGCGCACCCTCTTCGGGCGGGTGGACGAGGGGCTCATCGCGGTGGCCGGGCGCGCGTTCCAGATCGCCGATTGGGCGCGCACGCACCGCTACTGCGGCGCCTGCGGCCGGCCGATGCACCGCACCCCGGGCGAGCGGGCGATGAAATGCGAGTGCGGCCACGTCGCCTATCCGCGCATCTCGCCGGCGATGATGGTGCTCGTGAAGCGCGCCGATTCCATCCTCCTCGCGCGCAACGTCGCCGCGCCCCCGGGGCGCTTCAGCGCGCTCGCGGGATTCCTCGAGCCGGGCGAGTCGGTCGAGGACGCGATCCATCGCGAGGTGCGCGAGGAAGTGGGCATCGCGGTGAAGGACCTGCGCTACTTCGCGAGCCAGTCGTGGCCCTTCCCCGGCTCGCTGATGCTCGCCTTCACCGCCGAGTACGCCGGCGGCGAGCTCGCGCCCGACGGCGCCGAGATCGCCGAGGCGCGCTGGTTCGGGCCCGGCGATGCGCTGCCGCAGCTCTCGCCGCACCAATCCATCTCGCGGGCGCTCATCGATGCCCATTTGCCCGGGCTGCGCGGTTGAAGCGGAAACACGGAGACCACGGAGAGCACGGAGCGACTGTGTTGGAAGTCAAGCCATATGAAGGCTGAGATCCCAATGCTTGCCGTCACGAACCATGGCGTTGAGGATGATCAGGAGCTTGCGCATGCAGGCGACGAGCGCGACCTTCTTCGGCTTCCCTGCGTTCACCAGGCGGTGGTAGAACGCGCGAATCACGGGGTTGTGCCGGATGGCGGTCCAGGTCGGCATGTAGAGGGCGGCACGAACCTGGGGCCGCCCTCCCATGATCGTCCTCTTGCCTCGATATCGGCCCGAGTCCCGGTTTATCGGCGCTACGCCCACGAGCTTCCCGATCTGGCGGTTGGTCAGACGGCCGAGCTCGGGCAGGTTGCCGATGAGGCTGGCGGCGGTATTGCCGCCGATCCCCTTCATGCTCTCGAGCAGGCTGCCGATGTCCGCGTAATGCGTGCGGACGTGGTGGGTCATCTGGATGTCGAGATCATCGATCTGACTGTCGAGGGTCCGAATGACGACCTT
>DASUXK010000491.1:0-8435 GCA_036377935.1 Usitatibacter sp. | reverse complement strand
ATCGGCCTGGGGCTCTCGATCCTGTCCTTCGACGGGCGCGTGGGCTTCGGCGTGATGGCGGACGCGGCGCTCGTGCCCGATCCGGCGCGCCTCGCTTCGCGCTTCAACGACGAGTTCGCGCGGCTGCTGTGGATCGCGTTGATGAGCCCGTGGGGCGCGAACCCGCCGCGGGCGCGCTGAAAAGGGCACGGGCCGGATGAACCGGCCCGTGCGCGATGGAAAACGCCGGCGGGGCCGGCGCTTGCGTCATTTCAGGTGCTTGGCGACCAGCTTGGTCATCTCGAACATGGACACCTGCTTCTTGCCGCCGAACACTTCCCTCAGCTTGTCGTCGGCATTGATCATCCGCCGGTTCGTCTTGTCCTGGAGGCCGTTCTTCTTGATGTAACCCCAGAGCTTGCTCGTGACTTCCGTCCGCGGCATCGGATTGGAGCCGACCACGGCAGCGAGCGTGCTGTCGGGGGTCATCGGCTTCATGAAGGCGGCGTTCGGCTTGCGTTTCGTCGCGGGCTTCTTGGCCTTGGCCGCCGGCTTCTTCGCCGCGGCCTTCTTCACCGGTTTCTTCGCGGCGGGTTTTCTGGCCGCCGGTTTTTTCGCTGCCTTCTTGGCTTTCTTAGCTGCCATTGATGAATCCTCCAATCTGGTGGTGACGTTGAGTTCTCATTCATCCCGCCCCGTAGGCGCGACAGCGAGAGGATGCACAAGCGGAAAACAAGTTGTCAATGTTTTTCACTCGGAAAAACGGCTTTCTTCCCTCTGGCGTATCCGCCGCGCAACACGTTCTTCGCTTCCGTTTGCTTCGCGTCAGAACGGGGCCGGCGCGAAGGTCGGGACAATGGCGCATGGCCGGTTCTCGCAGGCATTCCGGAGGCAGCTTCGTGACGGGCGCGACAGGGTTCATCGGCCGCTTCCTGGTGGCGCGGCTGCTCGAACGCGGCGGCACGGTGTACGCGCTCGTCCGCAAGGGCTCGGCGGCGAAGCTCGAGGCCTTGCGTGCCCAATGGGGCGAGGCGGGCGCGCGCGTGGTGGCCGTGACGGGCGATCTCGCGCGGCCGCGGCTCGGGCTCTCGCCGGCGGCGATCGCGCGGCTGCGCGGCAGGATCGACCATTTCTTCCATCTCGCCGCGCTCTACGACCTCGCGGCCCCCGCCGGCGCGGTGCACGAGGCGAACGTCGAGGGAACGCGCCATGCGCTCGAGGCTGCGCGCCTCCTGCACGCGCGGCGCTTCCACTACATGAGCTCGATCGCCGCCGCGGGCCTGTACGCGGGCGTCTTCCGCGAGGACATGTTCGAGGAGGCCGAGGGGCTCGAGCATCCGTATTTCCGCAGCAAGCACGAGGCCGAGGCGCTGGTGCGCGCCGAGCGCGGCATCCCCTGGCGCATCTACCGCCCCGGCATCGTCGTGGGCGATTCGCGCACCGGCGAGATCGACAAGGTGGACGGGCCGTACTACTTTTTCGAGGCGATCCGGCGCCTGCGCGGCGCGATCCCCTCGTGGGTGCCGGTGCCGGGGATCGAGGGCGGCACCGTGAACCTGGTGCCGGTCGACTACGTCGTGCGCGCGACCGACCACCTGGCGCACGCGCGCGGCCTCGACGGGCGCTGCTTCCACCTCACCGACCCGGAGCCCCATGGCGTCGGCGACGTCCTGGAGATCTTCGCCGCGGCCGCGCATGCGCCCGTGCCGAGCCTGCGCATTCCCGTGGGCGCGGCCCGCGCCGGCGTGGAGACGCTGCTCCTGGAGCTGGGCGTGCCGCGCCCCGCCCTCGCCTTCCTCGACTATCCGACCACCTTCGATTGCCGCGCGACGCGCGCGGCCCTGCGCGGCTCGCGCATCGCGGTGCCGCCGCTCGAGACCTACGCGGAGCGCCTCTGGGACTATTGGGAGCGGCATCTCGATCCCCGGCGCGGCGAGGCGCGCACGCTGCGATCGCGCGTGAAGGGAAAGGTGGTCGTCCTCACGGGGGGCACGTCGGGCATCGGCGAGGCGACGGCCTATCGGCTCGCCGAGGCGGGCGCGCGGCTCGCCGTGGTCGCGCGCGACGCGGCCCGCGCGGCCCCGGTGATGAAGCGGCTGCGCGCGCACGGCGCCGACGTGCGTTTCTTCCGCTGCGACCTGGCCGAAGGCGCGGACGCCCGCCGCCTCGTGGCCGCGGTGCTGCGCCGCTACGGAGGCGTCGACATCCTCGTGAACAACGCGGGGCGCTCGATCCGGCGTAGCATCGCGGCATCGTTCGACCGCTTCCACGACTTCGAGCGCACGATGCAGCTCAACTACTTCGGCGGCCTCCGCCTGATCCTCGGATTCCTGCCCGCGATGGTGCGCGCGGGCGGCGGCCACGTCGTGAACGTCTCCTCGATCGGCGTGCTCACGCGCGTGCCGCGCTTCTCGGCCTACGTCGCGTCCAAGGCGGCGCTCGACGCCTTCAGCGAGTGCGCCGCGAGCGAGTTCGCCGACCGGGGCGTGCGCTTCACCACCATCCACATGCCGCTCGTGCGCACGCCCATGAGCGCGCCCACGGCGCTCTACAAGCGCGTGCCCATGCTCTCCCCCGACGAGGCGGCCGACCTCGTGGTGCAGGCGATCGTCGAGCGCCCGGCACGCATCGCGACGAGCCTCGGCGTCCTGGGCGAGGTGCTGCGCAGCGTGGCGCCGCGCGCCTCGCAGCTGATCCTGAACGCCGCCTTTCGCGCCTTTCCCGATTCGGCCGCCCCGGGCGCCGAGGGCGCGCAGCTTTCCGCCGCGCAGGCCGCGCTCGCGCAAGCGACGCGCGGCATCCACTGGTGAGCCGCCCCGCCCCGGGCGATGCGGCGCCGCCCTTCGAGGCGCTGTCGACCGACGGCCGGCGGGTGTCGCTGGCCGATTTCCGGGGCCGCCAGCTGGTCCTGTATTTCTACCCGCGCGACGACACGCCGCATTGCACGCGGCAGGCCTGCTCCCTGCGCGATCACCTCGCAGAGATCGCGGCGCGCGGGGCGGCGGTCGTGGGCGTGTCCACGCAAGGGGCCGACTCGCATCGCGCCTTCGCGCGCAAGCACCGGCTCGACTTCCCCCTGCTCGTCGATGCGGACGGCGCGATCGGCCGCGCGTACGGCGTGCTCGGCGGCCGCGGCCTGCTCGCGCGCCTTCGCACCGCCGCCGGGCTCGCCGAGCGCGTGACCTTCGTGATCGACGGGCGGGGACGCATCGCGCACGTGATCGACCGTCCCGACGTGGGCCGGCACGGAGAAGAGGTGCTCGCGCTGCTCTAGGGACGCACGCCGGCGGCCTCGAGGGCCTCGACGAGCGCGGCCACGAGGCGCGGCGAGCGCAGCATCGCGATATGGCCGAGGCCCGGCAGCGCCACGTTGCGCGCGGCCGCGAGGCGGCTGCTCGCCTGCGGCATCACCATGTTGTCGTGGCACGAGTAGATCGACACGGTTCCCGGCGGCACGGTCGAGGAATCCGATGCGAGGCGCGCGAGGAAATCGCTTTCCGGGAGCATCTGCCGGCCGTTGGCGCCGAGGCCCAGGTGCGCGAGGACGCTGCCGTGGTGCGGGCTGCCGAGCGTCACGAGGCGTGCGAGGCGCGCGCTCCCGTGGCGCGCGAGATACGCGCGCGCGACGAGCCCGCCCATGCTGTGCCCGACGACGATCACGCGCGGTTGCCCGGTGCCCGCGGCGATCGCCTCGATGCGCTCGTGCAGCTCGTCGGCGAAGGCCTCGATCGGCGCGAGCACGCGGGAGGCGCTCGGGACGAAGATCGGCCCGATCCCGCGCGCCTCGAGCGCCCGCACCAACGGGCGGAAATAGCCGCGGTTCGCGTAGTAGCCGTGCACGAGCACGACGGGGACGCGTTGCGTGGGCCGCGGCACGGGATCGGCGCGCAGCGCGAGGCGCTCCCATGGAAGATGGAGCAGGTTCGCGGCGAGGAGCGCTCGCCATTCGCAGAGCAGGAGCGCGGCGGCGCGGACGGGGCCGATGCGTTCTTCGGGCGAGCGCGGCGTGCGGAAGATCCATGCGAGCAGGCTCGAGAGCGTCACCAGCGCGAGCCGCACCCCGGCGAACCAGGCGACGATCCCGGCCGCGATCGCGATCGGGCCCCACCCGCGCGCCGCGTGCAGCCACGCGCCCGCGGCGAGGCACGCGGCGAGCTCGACGAGTTGCGCGAGGCGCAAGGCGCGGGCGAGCATGACGCGGCCGAGTATAGCAACCGCCCGCGCGTGCCTCCGTGCTACCATCGCCCGCCACTCGCCGCCCCGAGGGACGCATGCCGCTCTCCGCCGCGACCGTCTTCCTCAGCGCGTTCCTCCTCTTCCTCGTCCAGCCGCTGATCGCCAAGCGCATCCTGCCGTGGTTCGGCGGGGCCGCGATCGTATGGACGCTCGCGATGGTGTTCTTCCAGCTCGTTCTCCTGCTGGGCTACGCCTACGCCCACGGGATCGCGAGCCGGCTGCGCGGGCGCACGCAGGCGGCGGTGCACGTGGCGCTCCTCGCCGCGAGCCTCGCCTTCCTTCCGATCGCCCCGGATCCGTCCTGGAAGCCGCACGGCGGCGACAACCCCGTGGCGGGCGTGCTGGGACTGCTTTTCGCGACGATCGGCCTGCCCTATTTCCTGCTTTCCGCGACGAGCCCGCTCGTGCAGGCGTGGCTCGCGCGGGCGGATCCGGCCGCGAGCCCGTACCGCCTCTTCGCGCTCTCCAACCTCGCCTCGATGCTGGCGCTCCTCGGCTATCCGTTCGCGATCGAGCCGTGGCTCGGCGTGCGCGCGCAGTCGATCGCTTGGTCCGCGGGCTATGCGGCGTTCGTGCTGCTGTGCGCGGCGCTCGCCTGGAGGAGCCGCGGCCTCGCGGCGCGGGCCCGCGCGCGCGACGACGCGGCCGCCGCAAAACGCCCCGGGGCGGGGGTGATCGCCCTCTGGCTCGTGCTCTCGGCGACCGGCGCGGCACTCCTCCTCGCGGTCACCAACCACCTCACGCAGAACATCCCGTCGATCCCGCTCCTGTGGGTGGTGCCGCTCGCGGCCTACCTCCTCTCCTTCATCCTCTGCTTCGAGAGCGGGCGCTGGTATCGGCGCGACGCCTGGCTCGCCGCGCTCGCGTGGATGGTGTGCATGATGGCGTGGTTCCTCGTGGACCGCAGCCTCGAGTTCCGGCTCTTCTGGCAGGTCGGCGTGTTCACCGTGGGCCTCTTCGTCGCCTGCATGTTCTGCCACGGCGAGCTCGCGAGCCTGCGGCCGGATCCGCGTCATCTCACGCTGTTCTACCTCGTGGTCGCGGCGGGCGGCGTGCTCGGCGGCGCCCTGGTGGGAATCGTCGCGCCCGTCGTGCTGCCGGGCTACCTCGAGCTGCAGGTCGCGATCGCCGTCGTGGCGTTCCTCGCGGTGGCGCTGAACATGGGACGGACGATTCCCGTGGTCGTGCTGCTCGTCGGCGTTTCCTGCGGGGCGACGGGGGCCCTCGCGTGGCGCGTCCACGACTTCACCCGTGGCACGGTCTACATCGAGCGCAACTACTACGGCGTGCTGCGCGTGAAGGAATCGCAGGCCGACCCCGCCGATCCCGACACCCGCTACCGGTCGCTCGTGCATGGCTCGATCCTGCACGGCGAGCAGTGGCTCTCGGAGAAGTACCGCCGCTCGGCGACGACGTACTACAAGACCAGCTCGGGCATCGGCCGCACCCTCCTCGCGTTCGAGGGCAAGCCGATCAAGGTGGGGATCATCGGCCTGGGCGCCGGAACGATCGCCGCGTATGCCGACGCGGACGACGTCTACCGGTTCTACGACATCGATCCGGCGGTGGTGAAGGTCGCGAACACCTGGTTCACGTACCTGAAGGACAGCGCAGGGACGATCCAGGTGGCGCTGGGCGACGCGCGCCTGAACCTCGAGCGCGAGGCGCCGCAGGGCTTCGACGTGCTCGCCGTGGACGCGTTCTCGGGCGATTCCATCCCCGTGCACCTCATCACGAGCGAGGCGGTCGCGGAATACCTGCGCCACATGAAGCCCGGCGGCGTCATCGCGTTCCACATCTCCAACCGCTTCCTGGACCTCAAGCCCGTGCTGCTCTCGATCGCGCAGCGCCAGGGGCTCGCGTTCGCCTACCTCCACGAGCCCGGCGACGACGGCGGCACGACGAGCGACTGGGTGCTGCTCACGCGCCAGCCGTCGTTCCTCGCGCTGCCCTCCATCGCGGAGATCACCGAGCCCGTCGCCCCCGAGCCGGGCTTCCGGCCCTGGACCGACGACTACAGCAGCCTCCTCCCGGTGCTGCGGCGCTAGGCGGCGAGCGCCTCGGCGACCTTCTGCGCGATCACCGAGCTCACGCGCTCGTTGGACTCGTGCGTCAAGCCCGCCACGTGCGGCGTGAGCACGAGCCGCGGCGCGTTCGCGAGCGGCGAGCCCGCGGGGAGCGGCTCCTTCCCGAACACGTCGAGCGCGGCGCCGCCGAGGTGTCCCTCCGCGAGGAGCTGCGCGAGCGCCGCCTCGTCGACGATGCCGCCGCGCGCGGTGTTGACGAGCACCGCGCCGCGCTTCATTTGCGCGAGGCGCTCGCGGCCGAAGAGGCCGCGCGTCTGCGGCGTGAGCGGAAGGTGCAGCGACACGACGTCGCTCTCGGCGAGCAGCGCGTCGAGCGTGCGCGGCGCCGCGCCGTGGCGCGCCCATGCCGGATCGTCGTCGCGAAGCTGCGCGTCGTGGCCGACGATGCGCATGCCGAGCGCCGCCGCCTTCGCCGCGGCGATGCGGCCGATGCTCCCGAAGCCCACCAGGCCCAGCGTCTTGCCGCCCGCCTCGCGCCCGGAGGAGAGCGCCTGGCGCGGCCACTTCCCGGCGGCGACGTCGGGCGTGGAGAGATAGGCGCCGCGCAGCAGCACGAGCGCCATCGCGATGACGTATTCGGCGACCGATTCGGCGTTGGCGCCGGTGGCGGGGATCACGCGGATGCCGCGCGCCTCGCAGGCCGCGACGTCGATGTTGTCGAGGCCCACGCCGAGGCGGCCGACCACCTTCAGCCGCGCGGCGGCGGCGAGGAGCTCGCCGCGCACCTGCGTGCGGTTGCGCACGATCCACGCGTCGGCGCTCGCGAGAGCCTTGGCGAGGGCTTGCGGGTCGTCGACGAGGCCCGGGCCGTACTCGACTTCGAACTGCTCCTGCAGCCGCGCCAATGCGGGCGCGTCCATGAACTCGCTGATGACGATGCGCTTCATCGATTCTCCTGGTGAATCCGCGAGTCTATCGGCGCGCCGCACGCCGCGCCAGATACGCGGTCACCTCCTCGCGGTCGTGCGACAGATGCTTCATGCGCAGGAAGTAGCCGCCGCCGCCCAGCGCCTCGTCGATGATCGCGCGGCAGCGCTCCACCTCCTCCCAGCGCTTCTTCATCGGCAGCTTCAGGTTGAAGATCGCGCCGCCGCACCAGCCCTCGCCCACCCACTGCGCGGCCAGCCGCGCGATGCGCGAGGGGCTCTCCACCATGTCGCACACCATCCAGTCCACGGGCTCCGGGGGCCGGAAATGGAATCCGTCGTCGCGCCGGTGCTTCACGAGGCCGCTGTCGAGGAGCGCCGGATCGATCGCGCCGTTGTCCACGGCGACGACGCGCATGTGGCGCTGCACGAGCTGCCACGTCCATCCGCCCGGCGAGGCGCCCAGGTCGACCGCCGTCGTGCCGGGCGCGAAGAGCGTCGAGCGCTCGCGCTCGTCGAAGAACTCGAGCAGCGCCTCGGCGAGCTTCAACGTCGATCGCGACGGCGCCGCCGACGGCATGCGCAGCCGCGCGATGCCCATCGGCCAGGACGAGCTGTTCGCGACCGCCGCCGTGCCCACGTAGCAGGCGCGGCCGCCCACGAAGAAGACGTGCAGGCGCTCTTCGGCGGCGGGATCGTCGAAGGTGACGCCCGCCTTGCGCAGCGCGCGCTCGAGGTGGGCGGCGAGCGGGCGCGTGAGCGTGGCGAGCCCCTTGCCGTCGTTGGTGTCGGGCGTCTCGATCCAGCACGCGGCGAAGCGCGTGCCGAGCCGCCGGGCCTCGGCCACGATCGGCGTCACGCGATCGTTCTCGGGAAGGTCGGTCAGCAGGTCCCCGGTGCGCACCACCTGGCGGGCGAATACGAGGCGTCGGAACTCCAGGTGCTCCCCGAGCTCGACACCCATCGCATCCTGGTGGGCCTGGAAGAGCGCGAAGCCGCTGTCGGGCCGGGCCTTCACGAAGCCTTCCACGCCCATCTCGCCCGCGACCGCGGTGATCTCCTGCGCGCACTCGCGCTCGAAGCCCGGCCGGCAGTAGAGCAGCAGGTGGGGCGGCCTCACGCCGCGGCCCGGGCGTGGCGGAAGAGCCGGAAGAAGTTCTCCGTGGTGGCGCGGGCGACCTCCTCGAAGGCGATGCCCCGGAGCCTTGCCACCTCCTCGGCCACGTGGCGCACCCACGCGGGCTGGTTCGACTGCCCGCGATGGGGC
>DASUXK010000490.1:0-13294 GCA_036377935.1 Usitatibacter sp. | reverse complement strand
GACAAGCCCTTCGTGCGCATGGACTACACCGAGGCGATCGAGGTCCTCGCGAAGGCCAGGCAGAAGTTCGAGTTCCCCGTGCAATGGGGCACCGACCTGCAGAGCGAGCACGAGCGCTACCTCGCCGAGAAGCACGTCGGCGGGCCCGTGATCCTCATGAACTACCCGAAGGAGATCAAGGCGTTCTACATGCGCCTGAACGACGACGGGAAGACCGTCGCCGCAATGGACGTGCTCGTCCCCGGCATCGGCGAGATCGTGGGCGGGTCGCAGCGCGAGGAGCGCCTCGATGTGCTCGACCGGCGTATCGCCGAGGCGGGCCTCGACTTGAACGCCTATGGCTGGTACCGGGACCTGCGCCGCTACGGCACCGTGCCGCACGCGGGCTTCGGCCTGGGCTTCGAGCGCACCGTGGCCTACGTGACGGGCCTGTCCAACGTCCGCGACGTGATCCCGTTCCCGAGGACGCCCGGGCACGCGAGATACTAGGAAGATCTCACTCTTCCCGGGGTCCCCGGCTTGTCGGGGCGATCCGGGTCCGGGAGGGGGGTGGCGGCAAGGGTCGATTCATCCCCCTTCCGGTACAATCCATGCCCCGTTTCCTGCAGTTCGTCCCAACCGGCTACCCGCCGCGGCAGGACGCCCCTAACCTCTTGGCTCCAAAAGAAAACAAGAGATCCATGCCGTCTCGTTCGACCCTGGTTTTCGTGCTCGTCCTCGCCGCCGCGCTCGCCGGCTGCAAGGGCCCGTCCGCGGCCGGCCCCGCCGCCGCGCCGCCGCTGCTCATCGGCCCCGAGGACGTGCACACCGTCCACAGCAACTCGCTCTCGTCCGGGCCGGCCATCACCGGCTCGATCCAGCCGGAGCGCCGCGCGGACCTGCGCGCCGAGGTCCCCGCCGTCGTGATGGCGGTGCTCAAGGAGAACGGGGAGGCGGTGCGCAAGGGCGATCTCCTCGTGCGCCTCGACGACACCTCGATCCGCGATGCGCTCGCCTCCGCCGAGGCCGCGCGCCGGGCCGCGGAGCAGGGCTACGAGCAGGCGAAGCGCCAGTACGACCGCATGGCCACGCTGCGCAAGTCGGGCATGGCCTCGGCGCAGCAGGTCGACGATGCCGAGGTCCGGCGCAACAACGCCCAGAGCGACCTGGAGGCGTCGCGCTCGCGCGTGGCGAGCGCCCGCCAGCAGCTGCAGCGCACCGAGGTGCGCGCGCCCTTCGACGGCGTGGTGAGCGAGCGCAAGGTCTCCGCGGGCGACACCGCGCAGATCGGCAAGGAGCTGCTCAAGGTGATCGACCCCACCAGCATGCGCTTCGAGGCGTTGATCGCCGCGGACCACGTGGGCGAAGTGCATCCCGGGCAGACGGTGCGCTTCCGCGTGAACGGCTACGGCGAGCAGGAGTTCACCGGCCGCGTGCGGCGCGTGAACCCGGCCGCCAATCCCACCACGCGCCAGGTCGAGGTGCTGGTGGATTTCGTGGGCGACCGGCAGCCGAAGCTCGCCGGGCTCTACGCCGAAGGGCGGCTCGAGACGAGCACACACACCGCGCTCACCATCCCCGCGAGCGCCATCGTGCGCGACGGCGACCGCGCCTCCGCGTTCCGGCTGGCGGGCGGGAAGCTGCAGAAGGTGCCGCTCGAGCTGGGCGAGCGCGACCCGCGCACCGGCGATTTCGCCGTCGCCGCGGGCCTCGACGAGGGCGATCGCGTGATCCGCTACCCGTCGGCGCTCCTCAAGGACGGCCAGCGGATCCAGGCCTCGGGCGCCGCCAAGCCCGCCCTCGCATCCTCCTCGTCGCCGGCACCGGCCAGCGCGCGATGATCCTCTCCGACTTCAGCATCCGCCGTCCGGTCTCGACGGTGGTGATCGTGATCGCGCTGATGTGCATGGGGCTCCTCGCCCTGAACAAGCTGCGCGTGAACCAGATCCCGGACGTGGAGATGCCGGTGATCGTGGTGAGCATCCCGTACCCGGGCGCCTCGCCCGAGACGGTGGAGCGCGAGGTCGTCGATCGCGTCGAGAAGGCGCTGCAGAGCATCCCGCAGGTCTACCAGATCCGCTCGACCTCCGCCGAGGGCAGCGCGCAGATCGTCATCCAGTTCAACTTCAAGAAGAACATGGTCGAGGCGTCGGACGAGATCCGCAACGCCATCGCCTCGGTGCGCTACAAGCTGCCGCTCGAGATGCGCGAGCCGATCCTGCAGCGCATCGACCCCGCCGCGCAGCCGATCATGCAGCTCGCGCTCTCCTCGAGCACGCAGACGCACGCGGAGATCTCGCGCCTGGCCGAGGACGTGCTCGCCGACCGCTTCCGCTCGATCGACGGCGTGGCGGTGGTGACGGTGAACGGGTCGCTCAAGCGCGAGCTGTCCGTGCTCCTGCACGCCGAGAAGCTGCGCGAGTACAACGTGTCGGTCACCGACGTCGTGAACGCGCTGCAGGCGCAGAACACCACCGCGCCCGTGGGCCGCGTGAAGGGCCCGCTCCAGGAGGAATCGATCCGCCTCGTGGGCCGCATCGAGTCGCCGCGCGAGTTCGACGACGTCGTCGTGAAGCGCCGCGACAACGAGGTGGTGCGCCTCGGGCAGGTGGCGACGGTGCAGGACGGCTTCGCGGAGCTCTCCGGCTTCAGCCTGAGGAGCGGCCACAACAACGTGAACCTCTCGATCACGCGCTCGCGGGACGCGAGCACGGTCACGGTCGCGAACAGGATCCGGGACCTGGTGGCCGCCGTCGGCAAGGAGCTGCCGCCGGGCACGAAGCTCGAGGTGACCCAGGACGGCGGCAAGGACGCCGAGAACAGCCTCGAGAACGTGATCCACGCGCTCATCTTCGGCGCGATGCTCACCATCATCGTGGTGTACCTCTTCCTCAATTCGTGGCGCTCGACGCTCATCACGGCGCTCTCGCTGCCCACGTCCGCCGTCGCCGCATTCATCGCGGTGTGGGCCTGCGGCTTCACGCTCAACTTCATGACGCTCCTCGGCCTCTCGCTCGCGATCGGGGTGCTGATCGACGACGCGATCGTGGTGCGCGAGAACATCGTGCGGCACATGGAGCGCGGGGCCGACCGCATGACCGCGGCGCGCGTGGGCACGTCCGAGATCGGGCTCGCGGTCGCCGCGACCACCTTCTCGATCATCGCGGTCTTCATCCCCGTGGCCTTCATGGGCGGCGGCGCGGGCGAGTGGTTCCGCCCCTTCGCGCTCACCGTGGCCTCCTCGGTGATGGTGAGCCTCTTCATCTCCTTCACGCTCGACCCGATGCTCTCGGCGTACTGGGGCGACCCGGTGGGCTACCGCCACCAGGAGAAGAAGGGCCTGCGCCTCGCGCTCTCGCGCTTCAACGACTGGTTCGACCGCCAGGCCGACCGCTACGGCAACGTGATCGCCTGGGCGCTGCACCACCGGCGCTGGATGGCGGCGATCGCGGTGGCCGCCTTCGTGGGCGCGCTCACGCTGCAGGCGACCGTCGGCGGCTCGCAGTTCCTGCCCACCTCCGACTGGGGCACCATCGCGGTCGACGTGCGCACGCCCTCCTCGGCGAGCCTCGAGTACGCGAAGATCAAGGTGGAGAAGGCGGCCGAGCTCGCGCGCACATTGCCCGAGACGAAGGCCACCAACAGCATCGTCTACGCGGGCGGCGGGCGCGTCTACGTGGACATCGGCAAGAGCTATGCGCGCAAGCGCTCGGCGCAGGACCTCGCGGTCGCCCTGCGCGCGCTCCTCGCGCAGCTCGTGGGCGCCGAGTACGTGGTGCTGGACGACCTCAACAACGGCGCGAGGAAGCCCGTGGAGATCCAGTTCTCGGGCCCGGACTCGCGGCGCCTCATGGCGATCACGAGCGAGTTCATGGAGCGCATGAAGCGGATCCCCGGCGCCGTGGACGTGGGACTTTCGGAGCAGGAGCCCATGGACGAGCTGCGCATCGAGCTCGACCGCGGCCTCGCCAACGCCATGGGCATCTCGGTGGGCGATGCCGCGCAGGCGCTGCGCGTCGCGTTCGCCGGCGTCGAGGTGGGCGACTGGATCGATCCCACGGGCGAGGCGCGCGACGTGGCGGTGCGGCTCGCGCCCGAGGACCGCGTCGACGCCTCCAACATCGAGCACCTGCCGATCGCGGTGAACGGCGCGAGCATGATGGTGCCGCTCGACCAGATCGCCGAGATCACCATGGGCAAGGGGCCGGCGAAGATCCAGCACGCCGACGGCAAGCGGATGATCGCGGTCTCGGCGAACGCGCACGGCCGCTCGCCGGGGGAGATCACCGCCGACGCGCTGAAGCTCGCGAGCCAGATCGATTTCCCCGCGGGCTACTCGGTGCAGCTCGGCAGCGCCTCCCGCGACCAGAAGGAAGTGTTCAGCGAGATGTTCACGGCGCTCGTCATGGGCATCCTGCTCATGTACCTGGTGCTCGTGATGCAGTTCGGCTCGTTCACGGCGCCGCTGCCGGTGATGATGTCGCTGCCGCTCTCGCTCATCGGCGTGGTGCTCGCGCTGCTCGCCACGCGCGGCACGCTGAACCTCATGAGCTTCATCGGCATCATCATGCTGATGGGCCTGGTGGCGAAGAACGCCATCCTGCTCCTCGACTGCGCGCGCAAGGAGGAGGCGCAGGGCGTGCCGCGAGAGGATGCGTTGATGCACGCCGGCCGCGTGCGCCTGCGCCCGATCCTCATGACCACCTTCGCGCTCATCGCGGGCATGATGCCGGTGGCGATCGGCGTGGGCGAGGGCGGCGAGTTCTACCGCCCGATGGCGGTCGCGATCATCGGCGGCACGATCACCTCGACGCTCCTCACGCTGCTCGTCGTGCCGACCTTCTACGACTCGATCGAGATCGCGCGCGACCGCGCCTTCGCGAAGTTCCGGCGCCGCGCGCAACGCTGGAACCCGTTCGCGGCGTTCGTCGCGACCCTCGTCGAGGCGATCCTCGCGCTCCTCCTGGTGCGCTTCGCGTGGCGCTCCTTCATGAAGCTCGTGAGGCGCCTGGGCGGGCGCGGCCGCGGACCGGCGGTTCCCGACGAGGAAATGCCGCTCCAGACGGGAGATTGATCCGGGCTCCCCTCCCCCCCGGGGAGAGGGAGCGTTCCGCTGTCACAATTCCTTACGTTCCTGCACGCGGAACGCGGTTCGGGGCGAAGGGCGCGGGTTATGATCGCTCGTCGGCCATGAGCGAAACGTCCACGCCTTCCCGCAATCCGTCCCGCCGCCGCTGGGTGGTGGGGACCGTCGTCGTCCTGGTCGTCGCGGGCGTGCTGGGCTGGCGCCTCGCGGGCAAGGATTCGCAGGCGCGCGGGGCGCGCAAGGTGGGCGGCCCGGTCTCGGTCGTCACCGCCGTCGCCGAGGCGCGCGATGTGCCGGTGCGGCTGGGCGCGAACGGCACCGTCACGGCGCTGCAGTCGGTGGACCTGCGCTCGCAGGTGACGAGCATCGTGAAGCAGGTGCATATCCGCGAGGGGCAGGCGGTGAGGAAGGGCGACCTGCTCTTCACCCTCGACGCGCGCGCCGAGGCGGCGAACCTCAAGAAGGCGCAGGCCCAGGTGGAGAAGGACCGCTCGGACCTCGCCACCGCCCGGCGCAACCTCGAGCGCCAGCGCAGCCTCTTTCGCCAGAAGTTCGTCTCGCAGGCCGCGCTCGACACGGTGCAGAACCAGGTCGACACCCTCGAGGGCCAGCTCGCGATCGATCGCGCGGCCGTGGAATCGGCGCGCGTCGCGCAGGCCTATACCGAGATCCGCGCGCCGTTCGCCGGACGCACCGGCGCGATCAACGTGCGCCCGGGAAGCCTCGTGCAGCCCACCTCGAACGCGAGCTCCACCGGCTCGCCGCCGCTCGTCACCATCACGCAGGTCGATCCGATCGACGTCACCTTCTCGCTGCCGGAAAAGGAGCTGCCCGGCCTGCAGGGCGCGCTCGCCGCGGGCCCCGTCCAGGCCGTCGTCTCGCCGCCCGACGGCGCGGAGAAGTTCACCGGGCGCATCGTCTTCGTCGACAACGCGGTCGATACGGCGACCGGCACCATCCGCATCAAGGCCGAGTTCGACAACCCGAAGTCGCGGCTCTGGCCGGGCATGTTCGTGACGGTCGAGGTCGCGCCGCGCACCCTGCGCCACGCGACGGTGGTGCCGACGCAAGCGGTGCAGACCGGCCCCGAGAACCGCTTCGTCTACGTGGTGGGCAAGGACCACAAGGTGGCGGCGCACGACGTGCGGCTCGCCTACATCGACGAAGGCATCGCGGTGGTCGACGGGCTCGCGCCGGGCGCGCGCGTGGTGGTCGAGGGCGCGCAGAACCTGCGGCCGGGAAGCCTCGTCGCCGAAGCCGAGCGCACGGGACCCGACGGCATGCCCGACGCGGCGGCGAAGGGCGAGGGCCGCCGCGGCGGCAAGGCCAAGGCGGCGAAGCCCGCCTGAGCGCACCGGCTCCATGAACATCTCCGAGCCGTTCATCCGCCGTCCGGTGATGACGGTGCTGCTCTCGGCGGCCGCGGTCGTCGCGGGCATCCTCGCCTACGGCGGCCTTCCCATCGCGGCGCTGCCGCAGTTCGACACGCCGACGATCCAGGTGACGGCGAAGCTGCCGGGGGCGGGGCCCGAGACCATGGCCTCCTCCGTCGCCACCCCGCTCGAGAAGCAGTTCTCGACCATCTCCAGCCTCGACGTCCTCAGCTCGACCTCCACCCAGGGCGAGACGCAGATCACCCTCGAGTTCAACCAGGGCCGCGACATCGACGCCGCGGCGGTGGACGTGCAGGCGGCGCTCTTCCGCGCCTCGCGCAACCTCCCGCCCGAGATGACGACGCCGCCTTCCTACCGCAAGGTGAACCCGGGCGATTTCTCGATCATCTTCGTGACGCTCTCGTCGCCCTCGATGTCGCTCTCGGAGCTGGACGGCTACGCCGAGAACCTCATCTCCCCCACGCTCTCGACGCTGCCGGGCGTGGCGCAGATCATCGTCGCGGGGCAGAAGCGCTTCGCCGTGCGGGTGAAGGCGCGGCCCGACGCGCTCGCCGCGCGCGGCCTCACGCTGGACGACCTCGCCTCCGCGATCCGGACCGCGAACGCCAACTCGCCGGTGGGCACGCTCGACGGGCCGCGGCAGACGCTCACGATCCAGGCCAACCGGCAGCTCGCGCACGCCGAGGACTTCAAGCCGATCATCGTCGCCACGCTCGCCAACGGCGGCGTCGTGCGACTGCAGGACGTGGCCGACGTCGAGGACAGCGTCGAGTCGGTGAAGACCGGCGCGTGGTCGAACGGCGTGCCCGCGATCACGCTCTTCATCCTGCGCCAACCAGGGGCGAACACCGTGGCGGCGATCGACGCGATCAAGCGCACGCTGCCGGGCATCCTCGCGCAGATGCCGAAGTCGGTGGACCTGCAGATCCAGCTCGACCGCTCGACCTCGATCCGCGCCGCCATCCACGACGTGAAGATCACCCTCGCGATCACGGCCTTCCTCGTGGTGCTGGTGATCTACCTCTTCCTCAGGCGGCCGTCGGCCACCATCATCCCGGCGCTGTCGCTGCCGATCTCGCTCCTCGGCACCGTCGCGCTGATGCGCGCGCTGGGGCTTTCGATCGACAACGTCTCGCTCCTCGGCATCACGCTCGCGGTGGGCCTCGTGGTGGACGACGCCATCGTGATGCTCGAGAACATCGTGCGCCACATCGAGGAGGGCATGGACCCGTTCAAGGCCGCCATCGTCGGCTCGAGGCAGATGTGGTTCACGATCGTCTCGATCTCGGTCTCGCTCGTGGCGGTGTTCATCCCGATCTTCTTCATGCCGGGCGTGATCGGCGGCCTCTTCCACGAGTTCGCGATCGTGGTGACGCTCGCGATCCTGGTGTCCGCGGGCGTCTCGCTCACGCTCGTCCCGATGCTCGCCAGCCGCTACATCCGGCACGTGCGCGAGGACGACCCGGTGCTCGCGTGGACCGCCTGGTTCGAGCGCTTCTTCCAGTGGATGCTGCGCGGCTACACGCGCGTGCTCGACGCGTGCCTCGCGCACCGCTTCGCGGTGCTCATGCTCGCCGCGGCGACGCTGGTCGCCACGGTCGCGCTGGTGATCGTCATGCCCAAGGGCTTCGTCCCGACCGAGGACATCGGCCAGGTCTCGGCGAACGTCGAGGCGGTCGAGGACATCTCGTTTCCCGCGATGACGCAGCTCCTGCGGCGCGTGGACGACGTGGTGCGCGCCAACCCGGCCGTCGACATGGTGCTGCTGCGCGCCGACGAGACCAACAACGGGCGCATGTTCATCAACCTCAAGCCGCGCGGCGAGCGCCCGCCGCTCGTGCAGGTGCTCGAGAACCTGCGCCGCGACGTGCGGGACATCCCGGGCGTCAAGGTGTTCTTCAATCCCATCCAGAACCTTCGCATCGGCGGCCGGGTCTCGAAGAGCCAGTTCCAGTACGTGATGAGGAGCGTCGAGCCCTCGCAGCTGCTCGAGTACTCGCAGAAGCTCATGGCGCTGATGCGGCCCGATCCGATGTTCCGCGACGTGACGAGCGACGCGCAGCTGCGCGGGCTCGAGGCGCGCCTGAAGATCGACCGCGACAAGGCCGAGGCGCTCGGGGTGAACATCCAGGACATCCGCAGCGCGCTCTACAGCGCCTTCGGCGAGCGGCAGGTCTCGACGATCTACACGGCGGTCGATTCCTACTCGGTGATCCTGCAGGTGGCGGACTTCGACAAGCGCGACGAGAGCGCCTTCTCGAAGATCTACGTGCGGGGCAAGGGCGGGGCGCTCGTGCCGCTCACCAGCTTCTCCTCGGTTCGCCGCGAGGTGGGGCCGGTGGCGATCAACCACACCGGGCAGCTGCAGTCGATCACCGTGTCCTTCAACCTCGCGCCCGGCGGCTCCCTGGGCGAGGCCTCCGGCAAGATCGAGGCGTGGCGCGACCAGATCCGCATGCCGCCCTCGATCCTCACCAGCTGGGGCGGGGACGCGGCGGCCTTCCAGGCCTCGCAGTCGAGCCAGGTGTGGCTCATCGTGAGCGCGCTGCTGGTGATCTACGTGCTGCTGGGCGTGCTCTACGAGAGCTACATCCACCCGCTCACCATCCTCGCCGGCCTGCCCTCCGCGGCGGTCGGGGCTCTGCTCACGCTCGCGCTCTTCGGCATGGACCTCTCGATCATCGCGACGATCGGGATCCTCATGCTGATCGGCATCGTGAAGAAGAACGCCATCATGATGATCGACTTCGCGCTCGACGCGCAGCGCGTCCAGGGGCTGCCGCCGCAGGAGGCCATCCGCCAGGCGTGCCTGCTGCGCTTCCGGCCGATCCTCATGACCACCTTCGCGGCGATGATGGGCGCGATCCCCATCGCGCTGGGGCTCGGAACGGGCGCCGAGCTGCGCCAGCCGCTGGGCCTCGCGGTGGTGGGCGGCCTCGCCTTCTCGCAGGTGATCACCCTCTTCATCACCCCGGTGATCTACATCTACCTCGACCGCTACTCGGGCAAGGGGCCGGTCACCCGGCGCGTCGCCGAGGGCCCGTCGGAGCACGCGCTCGCGCCCGCCGGCGACGACTGACGGCGCCCGCGCGCCGGCTCAGTTCGCCCTCGCCCCGGCGAAGTTGAAGCTGCGCAGGCCGTCCTGCACGAAGCCGGTCGCGTTCGAGAGCTCCACGCGGCCGGTGATCCCGTCGAACGAGACCAGGACGTCCTCGAGCACGAAGTCCGCGCTGTCGGCGAAGCCGCAGCTCACGGTGCCGCTCGCGTAGATCGCCTCCCCGAGCTGCCGCGACGGGCCGGCGTAGTCGCACGTGCCGCCGTACATGCCCTGGATGCGCATCGTGATGCGGTCGCCCGCGTCGTCGATCGTGATCACGGCCGGGTCGTGGCCGCCGCTCGCGTCGGCGATCTGGCCCTTGTACGTGCCCGACGTGTCGTTCCTCGCGAACGTGAAGCTCGCGAGGTTCTTCGTCACCGTCACGTTGTCCACGGAGTACGTGAGCGTCGCCGTGCCCGGGCCGTGCACCTGGAAGCTCATCGTGCCCACCTCGCGGTACTTCACGGCCGACGGGTCGAACGAGGCCGCGCCGAAGTACGCGCCGGTCGCCTCGTAGAGCGGGCCGCTGTTCACCGCGGTCCCGTCGGCCGTGCTTCCGGATTGCGCGAGGTCGGACGCGACGTACCAGTGCGGCTTGCCCTGGGTGTCGTAGACGAAGAGCGTGGCGAAGAGCGTGTCGGCCTGCTCGATGACGTTCAGGCCCCACCCCGACTCGCTCGGCACGAACCACATGGCGTTGCGCCAGCCGGTGCCTTCCATTTTCGGCGCCGCGGCGAGCGCCCCGGCGATGCGCCCTTGCGGCGAGGTGATGCCGTTGCCGCTGAAGGATCCGGTGAATCCGGTGGGGCTCGGGTCGACCGTCATCGAGAAGCTGCCCTGGCCGGACGCGCCTTCCGGGCCGCACGAGTACGTCCCGGAGACGCTCTCGTACTGGCCGTCCTGCCCATGGCGCCCCACGTAGCTGCAATAGGGCTCCGAGTCGTCGGAGCTGTCGATGGTGACCGTCGCGCCGTCGTCGATGATCGCGAAGCGCTCGAGCGCGTGGTGCAGCTCCGGAAACCCGCCGCTCGCGGGCTGGTATTCGTAGGCGCGATGCAGGCCGGTGAGGTCGGTGCGGCGGAAGCTGAAGCGCGCCACCGGCTTCGTCACGTGCACGCCTCCGACGGTGTAGTCGAGCGTGGCCGGCGTCGAGCCGACGTCGAGCGTGATGTTGCCCACCGGCTCTCGCGTGCTCGTTGCCGGGTCGAATGTGGGAAGCCCGAACCAGGTGCCGACGGAAGAGTAGAGCGGGCCCGAATAGGAGTCGGGGCCGCCCACCATCGCGGGCGCCACGTACCACGTCGGTTGCCCGTCGGGTCCGTAGACGAACAGCGTCCCGAACAGGGTGTTTCCCTGGTGGATGACGTTCAATCCCCATCCGGATTCCGCGGCGTCGAACCACATGTCGGTGGCGTTGTGGCGTTGCGGCGTGGCGTGGGCGGGCGCGGCGGCCGCGAGGAGGGCGGCAAGGGTGATGGCGAAGCGCAGCGGCATGGGGAACACCTCCGGTTCGCTCGGACCGTCCGGGTTGCGCGAGGTTCGCCGCGGGCGGAAATTGCGGGAGGGGGCGCGCCTGGTCGGCCGCTCGCGGATCGGATGGGGCCCCGTGTTCGCCGTTCCCGGGAAGAACCGCGTGGCGCGGCGCAAGTCTGACGACCATCGGAAGGGAGGATCGCCATGGAACCCGACATCGCCAGGATCGAGCCGCTCGTGCGCCAGCTCCTCGTCGAGCTGGGCGAGGACCCCGACCGCGAAGGTCTCGCGCGGACGCCCGGGCGCGTCGCGAGGTCGCTCGCGTTCCTCACCCACGGCTACCGCACGGACCTGGAGAGCGTCGTCAACGACGCGCTCTTCACGCAGGACACGTCCAGCATGGTGATCGTGAAGGACATCGAGGTGTACAGCCTCTGCGAGCACCACCTGCTGCCGTTCTTCGGCCGCTGCCACATCGGCTACATCCCGGACGGGAAGGTGTTCGGCGTGAGCAAGCTCGCGCGGCTCGTGGACATGTACGCGCGCCGCCTGCAGCTGCAGGAGCGGCTCACCGAGCAGATCTCGCGCGCGGTGATGGAGTCGATCGGCGCGCGCGGCGTGGGCGTGATGATCGAGGCGAAGCACCTGTGCATGATGATGCGCGGCGTCGAGAAGCAGAACTCGGTGATGGTCACTTCGTCCGTGCTCGGCGTCTTCCGCGACCAGCTCGCCACGCGCGAGGAGTTCCTCGCGCTCGCGGGGCGACGCCCGTGAAGCCGCTCGAGGGGCAGGCCGCGCTCGTCACCGGCGGCGACAGCGGCATCGGCGCGGCGATCTGCCGGACGCTGGCGGCGGGCGGCGCGCGCGTGGGCGTGAACTATCACACGGACGGCACCGCCGCCGGTGCGCTGTGCGAGGAGATCCGCGCGGACGGCGGCGAGGCGATCGCGCTGAAGGCCGACGTCTCGGAGGAGGAGCCGGTCCTCGCGATGTTCGATGCCTTCGTGGACGCCTTCGGGCGAGTCGACATCCTCGTCGCGAACGCGGGCATCCAGATCGACGCGCCCGTCATCAGGATGTCGCTCGCGGCGTGGCGGCGCGTGCTCGAGGTGAACCTCACCGGGCAGTTCCTGTGCGCGCGCGAGGCGATCCGGCGCTTCCGCGAGCAGGCGCCCTCGACCGTGTCGCGCTCGGTGGGCAAGGTGATCTGCATGAGCTCGGTGCACGAGGTCATTCCGTGGGCGGGCCACGTGAACTACGCGGCGTCGAAGGGCGGCGTGCAGCTCATGATGAAGACGCTCGCGCAGGAGGTGGCGCGTCATCGCATCCGCGTGAACGGCATCGCGCCCGGGGCGATCGCCACCCCGATCAACCGCGAGGCGTGGGAGACGCCCGAGGCGCGCCAGCGGCTCCTCACGCTCATTCCGTACGGACGCGTCGGCGACCCGGTCGATGTCGCGCGCGCCGCGCTCTGGCTCGCCTCCGACGAGTCGGACTACGTCATCGGCACCACGCTCTTCGTCGACGGCGGCATGAGCCTCTATCCGGCTTTCGTCGAGAACGGCTGAAGAAGGCCCGCGTGAGGGTCCCTGCTACACTCGCCCGATGATCCTCGTCGGCATGCTCGACTCTCCCTACGTGCGGCGCGTGGCGATTTCCCTGCGGCGCATGGGCATCGCCTTCGAGCACCGGCCGCTGTCGGTCTTCCGGACCTTCGAGGAATTCCGCCGCGTCAATCCCGTGGTGAAGGCGCCCACGCTCGTGTGCGACGACGGGACGGTGCTCATGGATTCCACGCTCATCCTCGACTACGCGGAAACGCTGGTCGAGCCCTCGCGGCGGCTCATGCCGCAGGAGGCCCTTGCGCGCCGCGAGGCGCTTCGGCTCATCGGGCTCGCGATGGCCGCGTGCGAGAAGTGCGTGCAGATCGTCTACGAGCACCAGCAGCGTCCCGCCGATAAGCGCCACGAGCCGTGGCTCGCGCGCGTGACCTCCCAGGCGAACGCCGCGTTCGCCGAGCTCGAGCGCGCGGCATCGCGGGCGAAGCCGTGGCTGCAGGGCGCGGACTTCGGCGCCGCCGACGTCGCCGTCGCCTGCGCCTGGCGCTTCGGCCAGTTCTACGACTCCGCCGAGGTCCCGGCCGCGAGCTACCCCGCGCTCGTCGCCTACTCCGCCCGCGCCGAATCCCTCCCCGAGTTCGTCGCCACCCCCCTCGACTGAAAACCGGGGACAGACCACATTTTCCTAAGTGTGAAACGGCCTAGG
>DASUXK010000489.1:0-2105 GCA_036377935.1 Usitatibacter sp. | reverse complement strand
GCCGGGATGCGTGGCGGTGGCAGAGCCTGAATCCGAACGGGTTCGAGTGAGGGGCGGCGTCCCGCCTCCGCGGGAAGGACGGTTACGGCTGAAACCTGAAGGTTACCTGCGTAACCGAAAACCCCCTCCCCTCGCGCGCGCGTGAGTCGTAGCCTTCCCGGCATAGAGCTGCAGCGAGTTCGACACCGCCGGCGCGAGCCGGACAAAGGCTCCGGGGAGCATCCCGGGGGAGGCGCGATCGCATAGCGGCCGAGAGGAGGCGCACATGGGACTCCACCCGGCAATCGCGGGCCCTTCGTGGTTCGCGCCGCTTGTCATCGCGTTTCTCAGCGCATCCGCCGCCACGATGGTGCTCGCCGTGGCCGCCGGAGGCGGGGGATTCCGCTTCCTCGCCAACGGCAACGGGCAGCCGCGGCCGCGCTTCCCCGCGCTCCTCGGCGGGCTCGCCATCATCGTCGCCTTCGCCCTCGGCACGACGAGCGTGGGGCTGCTGGCCGACGCTCGCTACCTCCTCGCCATCATGGCGCTCATGTTCGCGCTCGGGCTGTGGACCACGTTCGGGCACACTCGCGACATCGTGGAGGTGGCCGCGCAGGTCGTGATCGCGGCGCTGCTCACCAAGCTCGCGGGCGTGGAGCTGCGCGACGCGGGCGACCTCATCGGCATCGGCCCGATCCACCTGGGCATCCTCGCCATGCCCGTCACCGTGATCGCCATGGTGGCGCTCGCCCAGGCGCTGGTGATGATGGACGACCTCGAGGGATTCCGCGCCGCGTTCTCCTTCACCGCGCTCGCGTGGCTGAGCGCCGCGAGCGCCGCCTCGGGGCTGGACCATCCCTCGCGCGTCGCGCTGCTCCTGGAAGCGGCGCTCGCGGGCTACCTGCTCACCACGGTGATGCTGCGCACGTGGTCGCGGCCGCGCGTCTTCCTCGGCAACGCCGGCGGCCTCATGATCGGCTTCGCGCTCGGCTGGCTCACGGTCGACCTCACGCAGGGGCCGGGCCGCTCGGTCCCGCCCATCGCGGCGCTCTTCTTCGTCCTGCTGCCGCTATTCGACGCCGGTTCCGTGGCGCTGCGGCAATTCGAGCGGCGCGAGAGCCCGTTCGCGCGCACCGACAGCGGCCTGCACCATTACCTCTTCGCGCGCGGGTTCAGCACGGCGCAGACGCTGGTGATGCTGGTCGCCGCTTCGGCGCTGCTCGGCGCGGTGGGGTTCTTCGGCTGGCTGCTCCGCGTGCCCGAGCCCGCGCTCTTCTGGATCGCGTTCTTCGGCTTCCTCCTCTACCACGCATGGATCAAGGAGGCGTGGCGCAAGCTGCGGGGAGTGTACTTCGTGCTGTGAGCGTTACGGGCGCAGGCTCCGGTCGCGGAAGTACGCGATCGTCTTCCGCAGCCCCATCTCCAGCGGCGTGAGCGGCTCCCAGCCCCCGAGCGTCTTCTGGGCGAGGGAGATATCCGGGCGGCGTTGCCGTGGATCGTCCGCCGGAAGCGGCCGGCGCTCGATCTTCGACTTCGATCCCGTCTGCTCCACCACCATCTCGGCGAGCTGCAGGATCGTGAACTCGCGCGGGTTGCCCACATTCACCGGACCCGTGACCGAGTCGCCCGTCGCCATGAGCCGAAGCAGCGCCTCGACGAGGTCGTCCACGTAGCAGAACGAGCGCGTCTGGCTGCCGTCGCCATAGATCGTGATCGGCTCGCCCTTCAGCGCCTGCACGATGAAGTTCGACACCACGCGCCCGTCGTTGGGATGCATGCGCGGGCCGTAGGTGTTGAAGATGCGCGCCACCTTGATGGCGAGGCCGTGCTGCCGGTGGTAGTCGAAGAAGAGCGTCTCGGCGCAGCGCTTGCCCTCGTCGTAGCACGAGCGCAGGCCGATCGGGTTCACGTGGCCCCAGTAGCTTTCCACCTGCGGGTGCACCTCGGGATCGCCGTACACCTCGGAGGTGGAGGCCTGCAGGATCTTCGCCTTCACGCGCTTGGCGAGCCCGAGCATGTTGATCGCCCCGTGCACGCTGGTCTTCGTCGTTTGCACCGGGTCGAACTGATAGTGGATCGGCGCCGCCGGGCACGCGAGGTTGTAGATCTCGTCCACCTCCACGTAG
>DASUXK010000488.1:0-4162 GCA_036377935.1 Usitatibacter sp. | reverse complement strand
ATGCGCGCGCGCTCGTCGATCGCGACGCCGAGGTACGTGAACGTGATCCCGGGCCGCAGCGGGTAGCCGTAATACGGCGGCGTGTCGATGCGCCGCGCCCAGTGCGTCTTGGGCGGCGCGAGTCCCTCGGTGCGGCAGTCGTCGAACTTCGTGTGATCGAACGTGCCGGGGCGCACCGCCGCGTTGAACTCCCCGATCGTCTGCTCGAGGGCGGCGGCGTCCAGGCCCAGCTCGCGCGCGAGCTCCGCGATGGAGTGCGCCTTCACCGGCGGGAAGACCGGCGGCATGAACTTGCCCATGGACTTCGCGTCGATGATCGAATAGCCGATCTGGTCGGGCTGGGCCGCGACGAGGCGCCCCCAGATCGCGTAGCGCTTGGGCCAGAAATCCTCGCCCTCGTCGTAGAAGCGCCGCGCGTCCTTGTTCACCACGACGCCGAGCGAGACCGCATCCACGCGCGTCACGATGCCGCCGTCGTAGCGCGGCGAGCGCGCGTCGATGGCGACGCAATGGCCCTGCGTGGGATCGCTCACCGCCTTCGCGCCCTTCGCGAGCAGGAGCTTCAGCACCACGCCCATGTTGTAGGGCGTGCCGCGCACGATGAAGTTGTCCGCGGGCGGCCCCCAGGCCTCGCGCAGCCAGGCGAGGTTCGACTCGAAGCCGCCGGCGGCGACGACCACCGCCTTCGCGCGGAGCTCGTGGCGCTCGCCGTGCCGCACGACGGTCGCTCCCGCGAAGCGTCCGTCGTCGAGCGCCATCTCGACCACCTCGGTGTCGTAGGAGACGGCCACGCCGAGCTCCTGCGCCGCCGCGTAGTACGCGTTCACGAGGGCCTTGCCGCCGCCGAGGAAGAACGCGTTGGTGCGCGCGAGATGCAACGTCCCCCCGAGCGGCGCCTGGAAGCGCACGCCGTGCTCGAGCATCCAGGGCACGTGGCGCCCGGTCTCGCGGATCGTCATGCGCGCGAGCCTTTCGTCCGTGAGCCCGCCGGTGACCTTGAGCAGGTCCTGCCAGTACTCCTCCTCCGGATAGGCCTCGGTGAGCGGCCCCAGCGGCCCGTCGTGCATCGTGCGCATGTTGCGCGTGTGCCGGCTGTTGCCGCCGCGGAAATGGATCGGCGCCGATTCCACGAGCAGCACCGACGCGCCGGCCGCGCGCGCCGTGATCGCCGCGCAGAGCGCCGCGTTGCCGCCGCCCAGGACGAGGACGTCCCAGGCGCGCGAGGGATCGAGCACGCTCATCCGCTCAGTACTGGTAGCGGCGCAGGCCGCCGTCCACCGGATACACCGCGCCGGTGATGTAGCCCGCGCGCGGCGAGGCGAGGAACACCGCGAGGTCCGCGAGCTCCGCGGGATCGCCGTAGCGGCCCATGGGGATCTCGTGCTCCGATTGCCACGCGCGGTACTCGGGCGTGTAGTTGCGCAGGATCTGGTCGGAGAGGATGCGTCCCGGCGGAATGCAGTTCACGGTGATGCCGTGCTTTCCGACCTCGCGCGAGAGGCCCTTCGACCAGGCCGTGAGCGCGGCCTTGGCGCAGAACGCGCCGTTCACGTTGTCCGGCTCCGACTTCCCGGTGATGTTGACGACGCGGCCCCAACGGCCTTCCATCATGCCGGGCAGCAGCCGGTTGGTGAGCTGGCGGTGACGCGTGAAGTTGAGCGTGAGCGCCTCGTCCCACTGCTCCTCGGTCGCGTCCTTGCCGAAGGCGCGGCTTCCGCCCGCGTTGTTCACGAGGATCTGGATGGGCCCGAGCGCCGCGGCCGCTTGCGAGGCGACCGCCTCGACGTAGCCCGCGTCCATCGCATCGTGCACGATGACGACCGGCGCCGGCGCGCCCTCCTTCGCGACCTCCGCGGCGAGCGACTCCAGGTTCTCCCGCCGCCGCCCCGTGATCGCCACCCGCGCGCCCTCCCGCGCGAGCCCCCGCGCGGTCTCGCGCCCGATCCCCGAGCTCGCCCCCGTCACCAGCGCCGTGCGCCCCTTCAGTTGCAGGTCCATGTGTGCTCCGAAAACCGGGGACAGACCACATTTATCGAAGCGCGAAACTCCGTGGGCCGAAATTTCGGCCTATGGAAATCGTGGTCTGTCCCCGAATTGCTAATAGACGACCTCGACGTTCTTCTCGTCGAGCCACTGGGCGAGCGAATCGAGGAGCGGCGCCGACACCTTGACCTTGCACGCCTCGGGCAGGCGGATGTCGCACTCGCCCTTGGCGTTGCGATAGCGGATGGCGACGTGGCACTTGCCGCCGGCGTACTGCGTGAGGAGCGACTTCAGCCTCGCCGAGTCGGCCTGCCCGTTGATCGACAGGCGCAGCAGCCGCGCGTGCGCCGAGCGCACCTCCGCGAGGTCCATGATGTCGTCGGCGGTGATGCGCAGCCCCCCCGAGAACTCGTCGGGGAACACCTTTCCGCGCACGACCACCACCTGGTCCTCCTGGATCATCGCGCGCTTCGCCTGGAAGAGCTCGCCGTAGACCACCACCTCGATGCGCGCCGTGGCGTCGTCGAGGGTGAGGATCGCCATCCGGCCGCGGCGCGAGTTGCGCACCTGCACGCCGTAGATCACGCCCGCGAGCATCACCGGCTCGAACTGCGCGACGATGTTGGCGAGCGACGTGCGCGCGAAGCGGCGCAGCTCGTCGCGATACGCGTTGAAAGGATGGCCCGACAGGTAGAAGCCGATCGCCTGCTTCTCGTTCTGCAGCCGCTCGCGCTCGCCCCACGGCGCGCAGGCCGTGAGCGCGAACGCTTCCTCCGCGCCGCCCGCCCCGCCGCCGCCGAAGAGGCTCGTCTGCGCGGCGAACTGCTCGGCCTTCTCGGCCACCTCGATGGCATCGCCCAGCGAGGCGAGCAGGCTCGCGCGGTTGGGCTCGAGCGAATCGAAGGCGCCCGCGCGGATGAAGGCCTCCATCGCGCGCCGGTTCACCACGCGGCGGTCCACGCGGCGGCAGAAATCGGCGAGCCCCTTGAACGGGCCGCCCGCCTCGCGCGCCGCGACGATCGAGGCGATCGCGCCCTCGCCCGTGCCCTTCACGCCGCCCAGACCGTAGCGGATGCGCTTCGCATCGACCGGGACGAAGCGGTACGCCGAGGTGTTGATGTCGGGCGGCTCGACCTTCAACCCGTTCGCGCCCGCGTCGTCGTGGAGCACGTGCAGCTTGTCGGTGTCGTTCATGACCGCCGACATGTTGGCCGCCATGAACGCCGCCGCATGGTGCGCCTTGAGGTACGCCGTCTGGTAGGCGACGTAGGCGTAGGCCGCGGCGTGCGACTTGTTGAAGCCGTAGCCCGCGAATTTCTCCATGAGGTCGAAGAGCGTGCCCGCCTTCTCCTCGTCGAGCCCGCCCTTCGCCGCGCCGGCGAGGAAGATCTCGCGCTGCTTGGCCATCTCCTCGGGCTTCTTCTTGCCCATCGCGCGCCGCAGCAGGTCGGCGCCGCCCAGCGTATAGCCGCCCACGACCTGCGCGATCGTCATCACCTGCTCCTGGTAGGTCATGACGCCGTAGGTCTCGTCGAGGATCGCCTTCATGCGCGGGTCGAGGTACTCCCAGCGCTGGCGGCCGTGCTTCCTCTCGATGAAGTCGGGGATGAGGTCCATGGGGCCCGGGCGGTAGAGCGCGTTCAACGCGATCAGGTCCTCGAGCCGGTCGGGCCGCGCCTTCATGATGAGGTCGCGCATGCCGCGCGATTCGAACTGGAAGATCGCGACCGTGTTTCCGGACGAGAAGACCTTGTACGCGGGCGGATCGTCCAGCGGGATCTTCTGGATGTCGAACCCGGGCTCGCCCAGCGCGCGGATGTTGCGCTCGCTCTCGGCGATGATCGTGAGCGTGGTGAGGCCGAGGAAGTCGAACTTCACGAGGCCGATCTTCTCGACGTCGTCCTTGTCGTACTGGCTCACGGTCGCGCTGGAGCCGTCGGCGCAGTAGAGCGGCGTGAAGTCGGTGAGCTTGCCGGGCGCGATCAGCACGCCGCCCGCGTGCATGCCGACGTTCCGGGTGAGGCCTTCGAGCGCGCGGGCGAGCGTCATCAGCTCCGCCACTTCCTCCTGCTCGTCGACGAGCTGCTTGAGCTGCGGCTCGACCTCGAGCGCCTTCTCGAGCGTGATGCCCAGCTCGAAGGGGACCAGCTTCGCGATGCGGTCCACCTCGCCGTAGGGC
>DASUXK010000487.1:0-3766 GCA_036377935.1 Usitatibacter sp. | reverse complement strand
GGTTTCGGCGCTCGCGCCGCGCGCCCCGGCGGGCCGCGTTCACGTAAGCTTGGGGACGTGCCGCTGTACCACGCCGATCCATACGCCATCCCCCTGCCGCCCGGCCATCGCTTCCCCCAGGGGAAGTCGGCGCGCCTGCGCGCGCGCCTCGTCGAGGCGGGCGTTTTCGAGGGCGCCGATTTCGCCGTGGCGCCGGCCGCGGCCGACGCGGAGCTCGCCCGCGTGCATTGCGGCGAGTACCTGGACAAGGTGCGCCGCGGCGCGTTGAGCGCCGCCGAGCAGAAGGCGATCGGCTTCCCGTGGTCCGAGCCGCTGGTGGAGCGCTCGCGCCGCTCGGCGGGCGCGACTCTCGCGGCCGCGAGGCAGGCGCTCGCCTCGGGCTGGTCCGCGAATCTCGGCGGGGGAACGCACCATGCGTTCCGCGCGCGGGGCGAGGGCTTCTGCGTGTACAACGATTGCGCCACCGCCGCCCGCGCGATGCAGGCGGAGGCGGGCCTCGCGCGCATCGCCATCGTCGACTGCGACGTGCATCAAGGCAACGGCACCGCGGCGATCTTCCGCGGCGACGCGTCGGTCTTCACCTTCTCGATCCACGCCGCGCGCAACTTCCCGTTCGTGAAGGAAGCGAGCGATTTGGACATCGAGCTCGCCGACGGCACGGGCGACGACGAGTACGCCTGGCACCTGGAGCGGGGGCTGGACGAGACGCTCGAGCGCTCGCGCCCGCAGCTCGTGTTCTACCTCGCCGGCGCCGATCCCTACGAGGACGACCGGCTGGGACGGTTGCGGCTCACCAGGCGCGGCATCGCGCGCCGCGACGAGCACGTGCTCGCGACGCTGCACGCGCGCGCCATCCCCGTCGTCCTCGCGATGGCCGGCGGCTATGCGCGCGACATCGAGGACACCGTTGCGATCCACGCGAGCACGCTCGCGATCGCGAAGCGGATCTTCGAGGCATGAGCGCGTCCTCCGCGGGCCTCCAGCGCCTGGAGGCGTGGTTCGCCGCGAACGGCTGGCGCGCCTTCGATTTCCAGCGCGAGGTGTGGAGCGCGTACCGCGCGGGCGAGTCCGGCCTCGTGCATTCGGCGACCGGCAGCGGCAAGACGCTCGCGGCTTTCCCGGGCGCGCTGGCGGAGTGGATGGATGAGGCGGAGGGGAGCGGTGAAGCCTCTGCGCCCCCGCTGACCGTCCTCTGGATCACCCCCATGCGCGCGCTCGCCGCGGATACCGCGCAGTCGCTGCAGCGCGCGGTGGACGGCCTCGGGCTGGCCTGGACCGTGGGGCTTCGCACCGGCGACACCTCGGGCGCGGAGCGCGCGAAGCAGGCGCGGCGGCTCCCATCCACGCTCGTCACCACGCCCGAGAGCCTCTCGCTGATGCTCTCGCAAGCCGACGCGCGCCAGAAGCTCTCGGCATTGCGGCTCGTCGTGGTGGACGAATGGCACGAGCTCCTGGGCAGCAAGCGCGGCGTGCAGGTGGAGCTCGCGCTCGCGCGGCTGCGGCGCTGGAATCCGGCGCTGCGCACGTGGGGCTTGTCGGCGACGCTCGGCAATCTCGAGGAGGCGTTGGAACGATTGACCGGAGCGAGCCCCGCACCGGCCTCCCGCATCGTCCACGGCATCTCCGACAAGCGCGTCGCCATCGATACGCTCATCCCGCCCGGGATCGATCGCTTTCCGTGGGCGGGACACCTCGGGCTCGCGATGCTCGAGCCCGTGATCGAGGCGATCGAGTCGGCGCGATCGACGCTCGTCTTCACCAACGTGCGCTCGGCGGCGGAGATGTGGTACCAGGCGATCCTCGAGGCGCGCCCCGAGTGGGCGGGCCTCGTCGGCCTGCACCACGGATCGCTCGATACGGACGTGCGCCGCTGGGTGGAGCAGGGCCTCAAGGAAGGGCGCCTGAAGGCGGTCGTCGCGACCTCGAGCCTCGACCTCGGCGTCGACTTCTCGCCCGTGGAGCGCGTGCTGCAGATCGGCAGCGCCAAGGGGGTGGCGCGCCTGCTGCAGCGGGCCGGGCGATCGGGCCACGCGCCGGGCGAGGTGAGCCGCGCGACGTGCGTCCCCTCGCACGCGCTGGAATTCGTCGAGGCGGCCGCGGCGCGGCGCGCGGCGATCGCGGGCCGCATCGAGGCGCGGCAACCCCTGGATCGTCCGCTCGACCTCCTCACGCAGCACCTCGTCACCATCGCCGCCGGCGAAGGCTTCGACGAAGCGGAGATGAAGGCCGAGGTGAGGAGCGCGCGCGCCTTCCGCGATCTCACCGAGGCCGAATGGCGATGGGCGCTCGATTTCGTCACGCGCGGCGGCGAGGCGCTCAAGGCCTATCCCGAGTACTGCAAGGTCGCGCTCGACGAGGACGGCCGCTACCGCGTGAAGGATGCCGCCATCGCGAGGCGCCATCGCATGTCGATCGGCACCATCGTCTCGGACGCGGCGGTGAACGTGTGCTACCTGCGCGGCAAGCGCCTCGGGCACGTCGAGGAGTCCTTCATCGCGCGCCTCTCGCCGGGCGATGCGTTCATCTTCGCCGGCCAGCTGCTCGAGCTCGTCCGCGTGGAGAACATGACCGCGTACGTGAGGGCCGGCAAGCCCGGCTCGGCGGTGATCCCGCGCTGGGACGGCGGACGGTGCCCCCTTTCGAGCGAGGTCTCGCAGGGGATGCGCGAGCTCCTGCAGCTGCACGTGGAGGGCCGCGAGGACGAGCCCGAGATGCGCGCGGTGAAGAGGCTCCTCGGGCTGCAGCAGGCGTGGTCGCGCGTGCCGCGGGCGAACGAGCTGCTCGTGGAGCAGGTGCAGACGCGCGAAGGGCACCACGCGTTCTTCTATCCCTTCGAGGGGCGGCAGGTGCACATGGGCCTTTCCGCGCTCTTCGCGCACCGCATCGCGCGCGGGCGCGCCGCGAGCTTCAGCCTCTCCTTCACCGACTACGGCTTCGAGCTCGTCTCGCGCGAGGCCTTCGAGCTCCTGCCGCTCCTCAAGGGCGGGCTCTTCTCCACGGAGAACCTCCTGCCCGACATGCTCGCGAGCCTGAACGCCGTGGAGCTCTCGAAGCGCCAGTTCCGCGAGATCGCGCGCGTGGCGGGGCTCGTGTTCCAGGGCTATCCCGGACAGCCCAAGACGAACCGCCAGGTGCAGGCGACGAGCGGATTGATCTACGAGGTCTTCGCGCGCTGGGATCCGGACAACCCGCTGCTGGGGCAGGCCGAGCGCGAGGTGCTGGAGCGGCAGCTCGAGTTCTCGCGGCTGGCCGAAGCGCTGCGGCGCATGGCGGCGACACCCGTGGTCCTGCGCCGCACGCACAAGCCCACGCCGTTCGCCTTCCCCATCATGGTCGGGCGCTTCCGCGAGAAGCTCACCAGCGAGAAGCTCGCCGACCGCGTGCGGCGCATGCAGCTCGAGTTCGACCGCGCCGCCCCGCCCGAGGACGAGGCGGCGGCGCTCCAGCAGGAGCTCTTCTCGTGACCGAATGCGAGATCGCCGGCGAGCGCCTGGTGCTCCTCGCCGAGCGCGCCGCGTGGTGGCCCGCGCGCGAAGCGCTCTTCGTCGCCGACTTCCACCTCGGCAAGGCGGCGAGCTTCCGCGCGGCGGGCATCCCGCTGCCCTCGGGCACCACGACGGAGAACGTCGAGCGCCTCGGGCGCGCGATCGATCGCACCGGCGCGCGCCACGTGGTCTTCCTCGGCGATTTCCTGCACAGCGCCGAGGCGCGCGCACCGCGCACGCTCGAGCGCTTCGCCGCGTGGCGCGCCGGACGCCCGAACGTC
>DASUXK010000486.1:0-13300 GCA_036377935.1 Usitatibacter sp. | reverse complement strand
TCGTCGTCGCCGCGACCGTCCTCACGCACGCCGCGTTCAACGGCGGGCGCCTCGCGATCTCCCTCACGGCGCTCTCGGGCGGAGCGACGCCCTTCACCGTCGGCGTCCTCATGTCGCTCATCGCGGCGCTGCCGATGCTCCTCGCGGTGAGCACCGGGCGCCTGGTGGACCGCATCGGGGTGCGCTACCCGATCCTCTGCGGCGCCGCGCTCGTCGGGCTCTCCGTCTGCATCCCCGCGGTCTTCCCCGTGATGCCCGCCCTCTACGTCGCGGCGGCGGGGTCCGGCCTGGGCTTCATGCTCTTCCACATCTCCATCCAGCACGCGGTCGCGGAATCGGGCAGCGAGGCGACGCGGCGTGGGGACTTCGGCTGGCTCTCGCTCGGCTTCTCGATCTCCAACTTCCTCGGCCCCACCGTCGCCGGCTTCGCGATCGACGCGCTCGGCCATCGGGGCGCGTTCGCCGCCGTGTCGGCCTTCGCGCTCGCGAGCCTCGCCGTGCTGCTCGGGCGGCGGCGCCAGTTCCGCCACTCGCCGCACCGCCGGCGCGACGGCGCCGCGAGGAGCGCCCTCGAGCTGCTCGCCGATGCGGAGATGCGGCGCGTGTTCTTCGTGACGGGGCTGCTCGCGAGCGCCTGGGATCTCTTCACGTTCGCGGTCCCCGTGTACGGCAACGCGATCCATCTCCGGGCCTCCACCATCGGACTCATCCTCGGCAGCTTCGCGATCGCGACGTTCATCGTGCGCCTGGCGCTCCCGTGGATCTCGCGGCACGCGCGCGAATGGACGATGATCACGGGCACGTTCTGGGTCGCCTGCGTGGCCTACGCCTGCTTCCCGATGGTGCGCACGGTCCCGCTGCTGGCGGCGATCTCGTTCCTGCTGGGCCTCGGACTCGGCGCGACGCAGCCGTCGATCCTCACGCTGCTCTACGCGACGGCGCCGCCCGGCCGCGGAGCCGAGGCGGTGGGCATCCGCTCGGTGGTCCTCAGCGCGAGCAGCACCTTCCTCCCGCTCGCGTTCGGCGGGGCGGGCGAGGCGCTGGGCATGCTGCCGGTGTTCTGGACGATGGCCGCGGCGCTCGCGGGCGGCGGCGTGGTCGCGAACCGGAGGCGATCGGGCGGGCCCTCTTGAGGCGTCGCGCGACCGTCCCCACTTCACGGCCGGGGGCCCCGCGCGCCTGTCGATGACGCGCCGCACAAGATGCTCCAAGTGCCTCTGTTAAAATGCGATTTCACGATCGGGAGAAACCCATGCCGATTTACGAATACCGGTGCGAAAGCTGCGGCCACCAGCAGGAGTTCCTGCAGAAGGTGGGCGACGCGCCGATGACCGTCTGCACCCAGTGCGGCAAGCCCACCTTCTCGAAGATGCTCTCGGCCGCCGGCTTCCAGCTCAAGGGCAGCGGCTGGTACGCCACCGACTTCAAGAACAGCGGCTCGAAGCCGGCGGCCAAGGTCGACGCGCCGAAGGCCGAGCCCAAGTCCGGCGAGGGCGAGAAGAAGGCGTCCCCGGGCGGGTGCGGAGGCGGCGGCTGCGCGTGCCACTGACGCGCCGCCTTCGCCATTCGCCGTCGCGCCTGCGGCCGAGCTGCGCCCGCGAACGATGAGCACGCTGCGCCGCTACTTCGTCGCGGGGCTCCTCGTCTGGATCCCGCTCGGCATCACGCTGTGGGTCCTCACGCTCCTCGTGGACATGATGGACCAGTCGCTGCTGCTGCTGCCGGAGCGCTACCGCAGCGAGGCGCTCTTCGGCTTCCACGTCCCCGGCCTCGGCATCTTCCTCACGCTCGCGATCGTGCTCGGCACGGGCGCGCTCGCCGCCAACCTCTTCGGCCGCAAGCTCCTCGCGCTGGGGCACGGGCTGCTGTCGCGCATCCCGATCGTGCGTTCCATCTATGGCGGCGTGAAGCAGATCAGCGACACCCTCTTCTCGCCCGAGGGGAAGGCCTTCCGCCGCGCGGTGCTGGTCCGCTATCCGCATGCCGGCGCGTGGACCGTCGCGCTCGTGACCGGCACGCCCGAGCACGAGGTCTCCGATATCCTCGGGCACGACCAGATCTCGGTCTTCGTCCCGACCACGCCCAACATCACGGCGGGGTTCTTCCTCATCGTGCCGCGTTCGGAAACCTGCCCGCTCGAGATGTCGGTCGACGACGCGCTCAAGTACATCATCTCGATGGGCGTGGCGGAGCCCGCCCACCGCATGCCCCGGCCCGAGAGGAACCGCTCCGGGACCGACCCCAATCCGCTGCCGTCGCCGAGAACGTAGGCGACGGCGCGCAAGAGACAAGGCACCGGATCGAGATAGCGCCGTCGTCCCCGTGACGACGGCGACCCAATGGATTCCCGCCTTCGCGGGAACGACGACGAATTTTCCCGTCCACGCGGGAACGACGAATTCATGCGAACCGACTACTGCGGCAACATCGACACCCGTTACCTGGGACAGGAAGTGACGCTCTTCGGCTGGGCCCATCGCCGGCGCGACCACGGCGGCGTGATCTTCATCGACCTGCGCGACCGCGAGGGCCTCGTGCAGGTGGTGAGCGACCCCGATCGTCCCGAGACCTTCGCGACCGCCGACCGCGTGCGCGGCGAGTTCGTGCTGCGCGTGAAGGGCCTGGTCCGGCGCCGTCCCGAGGGAACGGTGAACCCGAACCTGAAGAGCGGCGAGGTCGAGGTCCTCGCGCGCGAGCTGGAGATCCTCAATCCCTCGGTGACGCCGCCCTTCACGATGGACGAGGAGCGGCTCTCCGAGGAGGTGCGCCTCAAGTACCGCTACCTCGACCTGCGCCGCGAGCCGATGCAGAAGGCGCTTCGCATGCGGCATGCGGCGTCGCGCGCGGTGCGCGGCTACCTCGACTCGAACGGCTTCATCGAGGTCGAGACCCCGGTGCTCTACAAGAGCACGCCCGAGGGCGCGCGCGAGTTCCTCGTGCCCTCGCGCATCCACGACGGCCAGTTCTACGCGCTGCCGCAATCGCCGCAGCTCTTCAAGCAGCTGCTCATGGTCGCGGGCTTCGACCGCTACTACCAGGTCGTGAAGTGCTTCCGCGACGAGGACCTGCGCGCCGACCGGCAGCCCGAGTTCACCCAGATCGACATCGAGACCTCGTTCCTCACCGAGCGCGAGATCCAGGACGTCATGGAAGGGCTCGTGCGCGACCTCTTCCGCAAGGTCCTCGACGTGGATCTCGGCGCGTTCCCGCGCCTCACCTACGCGGAGGCGACGGCGAAATACGGCAGCGACAAGCCGGACCTGCGCGTGACGCTGGAGCTCACCGAGCTCACCGATCTCGTGAAGGACGCGGGCTTCAAGGTCTTCAAGTCGGCCGCGGACCTTCCCGACGGCCGCGTGGCGGCGCTGCGCGTGCCCGGCGGCAACGACCAGTTCACGAGGAAGGAGCTCGACGACCTCGCGCCCTTCGTCGCGATCTACGGCGCGAAGGGGCTCGCGTACATCCGCGTGAACGATCCCGCCAGGCCCAACGAGGAGGGCCTGCAGTCGCCGATCGTGAAGTTCCTCTCGCCGGAGATCCTCAAGGCGATCCTCGAGCGCACCGGCGCGCGCGCGGGCGACGTGATCTTCTTCGGCGCGGACCGGCGCAAGGTCGTGAACGACGCGATGGGCGCGCTGCGCGTGAAGGTGGGCCACGAGAAGGGCCACTTCACCCCCGGCTGGCGTCCCTGCTGGGTGCTCGACTTCCCCGCCTACGAGTACGACGAGGAATCGGGCCGCTGGGCTTCCGCGCACCATCCCTTCACCGCGCCCAAGGACGAGCACGTGGAGTTCATGGGCGAGGACCCGGGCAAGGTCCTCGCGAAGGCCTACGACATCGCGTTGAACGGCTGGGAGATCGGCGGCGGCTCGGTGCGCATCCATCGCGCCGAGGTGCAGCAGAAGCAGTTCCGCGTGCTCGGCATCGGCGAGGCGCAGCAGCGGGAGAAGTTCGGCTTCCTGCTCGATGCGCTCTCGTACGGCGCGCCCCCGCACGGCGGCATCGCGTTCGGCTTCGACCGGCTGGTGGCGCTGATGTCGGGCGTGGAGCAGATCCGCGACGTGATCGCATTCCCGAAGACGCAGCGCGGGCAGGACCTGATGGTGGAGGCGCCGAGCGCGGTTTCCGAGAAGCAGCTTCGGGACCTGCACATCCGGCTCCGGAACCCGCCAAAGGCGGAGAACGCAGATGAACGCAGGTGAAGCGCGGATGAACGCGGATAGAGCGAGGGTGAAGTGCCTGTCGCATTGATTGCGCATGGCGGGGCGGGCAACTGGCGCCCGGGCTCCGACGGCGAGGCGCTCGCGGGGATGAAGGCCGCGGCGGAGAAGGGCCGCTCGATCCTCCTCGCGGGCGGCACGTCGCTCGATGCGGTGTGCGCCACGGTGGTCGCGCTCGAGGACAACCCGATCTTCAACGCGGGGACGGGTGCCGTGCTCAACTTCGACGGCTATTGCGAGCTCGACGCCTGCGTGATGGTCAGCCGCCAGGAGACGGCCGGCGCGGTGTGCGCGCTGCAGCGCGTGAAGAACCCGGTCCTCGTCGCGCGCAAGGTGATGGAGGAGACGGACCACGTGATGCTCGCGGGCGAGGGCGCGCAGCGCTTCGCGCGCGCGATGGGCTTTCCCGACCACGACCCGGTGACGCCGCAGCGCGCGGCCGACTGGCGGGAGAAGAAGGCGCACCTCGCGGAAGTGCTCGGCAAGCACAGCCTGAAGATGCGCCGCTTCCTCGAGGACCATCCCGAATACGCCGGAGGCACGGTGGGCGCCGCGGCGGTCGATGCGAGCGGCGTGCTCGCGGCCGCCACCTCCACGGGCGGCGTGACGCTCAAGCTCGTGGGGCGCGTGGGCGACTCGCCGATCCCCGGCGCGGGCAACTACGCCTCGCCCTACGCGGCCGCCTCCGCCACCGGCACCGGCGAGTACGTGATGCGCGCGCTCGCCACGCGCGCGATCTCGGAAGCGGTCGAGCGCGGCGCGACGCTCGCGAAGGCCGTGGGCGCGGTGCTCGATCGCCTCGGGCGCGACTACGACGCCGACGTGGGCTTCGTCGCCGTGGACGCCTCCGGGAACGCGGTCGGCGCCCACCGCACGCGCGACATGCCGCACGCGTTCTTCACCGCGGAAGGCGAGGTGGTCGCGCGCATGCGCGCCCCATGACCCCCAAGATCCCCGTCTCGACCCTCGTCGTGATCCACACGCCCGCCCTCGACGTGCTCCTCCTCGAACGGGCCGACCGCCCGGGCTACTGGCAGTCGGTCACCGGCAGCCAGGACGAGGGCGAGACCCTCGCCGAGACCGCGGCGCGGGAGGTGATGGAGGAGACCGGGATCGACGCGCGGCGCCACGACCTGCGGGACTGGAACTTGCAGAACGTCTTCGAAATCTATCCCGTATGGCGTCATCGCTACGCGCCGGGCGTCACCCACAATACCGAGCACGTGTTCGGGCTGCGCGTTCCCGAGCGCTTGCCCGTGCGGCTCGAGCCGCGCGAGCACCTCGCCGCCGAATGGGTGCCCTGGCGCGAGGCGGCCGAGCGCGTCTTCTCCTGGACCAACCGAAAGGCCATCCTGTCGCTCCCCGGAAGGCTCGCCTGACATGCCCGATCGCCCCCTGACCGTCGTCACGTACAACATCCACAAGGGCCTGTCGCAGTTCAACCGGCGCCTCGTGCTGCACGAGATCCGCGACCGCCTGGGCTCGCTGGACGCCGACGTCGCGTTCCTCCAGGAGGTGCAGGGCAAGCACGAGAAGCACGCCCGGCGCCACGTCACCTGGCCCGAGAAGTCGCAGCACGAGTTCCTGTGCCGCGACGGCGCCCACAGCTGCTACGGCATGAACGCGGTGTACCAGGACGGCCACCACGGCAACGCGGTGGTGAGCCGCTTCCCGATCTCGTGCTGGGACAACATCGACATTTCGCACCATCCGATCGAGAGCCGCGGCCTGCTGCACTGCGAGCTCGAGGTGCTCGGCTGGGGCCGCAAGCTGCATTGCATCAACGTGCACCTGGGCCTGTGGGCGCGCAGTCGCCGCTTCCAGCTCGAGTGGATCGTCGATCGCATCCGCGCGGCCGTCCCGCAGGACGAGCCGCTCATCGTCGCGGGCGACTTCAACGACTGGCAGAAGCGGGCGAGCGACTACCTCGCCGCGCAGCTCGGGCTCGTGGAAGTGTTCGAGCAGTTCGAGGGCCGGCTCGCGAAGAGCTATCCCGCGAAGCTCCCGCTGCTGCCGCTCGACCGCATCTACGTGCGCGGCCTCTGCATCCACGGCGCGGAGCGCCTGGTCGGCGCCCCGTGGTCGCGCCTGTCCGACCACGTCGCGCTCGCCGCGCGCCTGTCGCCCTGATCCGATCCGAGCCCTTTTCCGGTTTCAGCGCTGGCCGCGCGTGGCGGCGGCGCCGCGGATGAGGGTGCCCACGCCCTCGCTGGTGAGCACCTCGAGGAGCAGCGCATGCGAGACGCGCCCGTCGATGATGTGCGCGGACTTCACGCCGTTCCTCACCGCGTCGAGCGCGCACTCGACCTTGGGCAGCATCCCGCCCGAGATCGTGCCGTCCTCGATCATCTCGTTCACGCGCTGCGCGGTGAGCCCGGTCACCACCTTGCCCGCCTTGTCGAGGACGCCCGTGGTGTTGGTGAGCAGGATCAGCTTCTCGGCCTGCAGCGTGACGGCGAGCCTGCCCGCGGCGATGTCGGCGTTGATGTTGTAGGCCACGCCGTTCTCGTCGCTGCCGATGGGCGCGATCACCGGGATGAAGTCGCGCGAGTCGAGGAGCTGGATGATCTCCGGGTCGATGCGCACGACCTCGCCCACCAGGCCCACGTCGATCTTCTTCTTCTTGTCCTCCTTGCTGGGGACCTTCAGCTTGCGGGCGTGGATGAAGTGCCCGTCCTTGCCGGTGAGGCCCACCGCCTTGCCGCCCGCCTTGTTGATGAGCGTCACGATCTCCTGGTTGATGAGGCCGCCCAGGACCATCTCGACCACGTCGAGCGTCTCCTCGTCGGTGACGCGCATGCCCTGGATGAACTCGCTCTGCTTGCCGAGCTTCTGCAGCAGCGCGCCGATCTGCGGCCCCGCGCCGTGCACCACCACGGGGTTCATGCCGATCAGCTTCAGCAGCACCACGTCCTCGGCGAAGTCCTCCTGCAGCGCGACGTCGGTCATGGCGTTGCCGCCGTACTTGATCACGATCGTGCGGTCGTAGAAGCGCTGGATGTAGGGCAGGGCCTCGACGAGGACTTCGGCCTTCTGCGAGGAGGAAAGCTTGGGGGGCATGGGGAGGGAAGGGGCGGGGCGGAAAGGTGGCCGCTATTGTAGGGGCCGGGGCCCCAAACCAAAAGGCCCCGGGGGACGGACCGTCCCCCGGAGCCCCGGTTCACCTTGCAGGAACGCGCGCGCAGGCGGCGCGTCCTTTCAGTGCACCTCGACCTTGCGTGCGCCGGCGGGGGCCTTCCTGGGAAGGCGCAGCTCCAGCACGCCGTCGGCGTGGCGCGCCTCGGCGCGCGCGCCGTCGATCTCGAGCGGGAGCGCGAAGCGGCGCTCGAAGGCGAGCGCGGGACGCTCGACGTGCAGCCACCGCTCGCCCTCCTTCGCCTCGCGCGCGGGCGGGGCGCCGGCCGCGATGACGACCTCGTTCGCCTCGACCTCGACGCGGACCGCGTCCTTCGCGATGCCGGGAAGCTCCGCGTACACCACGTACGCTTCGGGCGTTTCCTTGACATCGATGGCGATGCGGCGCGTCGCGGGGCCGGGGGCCGGGCGGGCGGCGGGGCGGAAGATCTCGTCGAGCAGGCGATCGAAGCCGGCGAGGGGGTCGGGGCGCAACAGGACGTTCATGGAGGTCTCCGGTGGATGTTCGCGTTCGATTCGAAGATGGGGCCCCGCGGCGGCCTTTCAAGCGCGGCCATTCGCTGCGGTACCATCGACGCGACGATGACACCCTGGAGGAGGAGCCGGCGCCGCTTCGCGGCCCGGCTCGCGCATCTCGCCTTCGCGGGCGCGGTCGCGGGCCGGGGGTCGGCGCTCGCGGCCGCGGCGTGGGAGCGCCCCGGGCGCGCGAGGGTCCTCGCCGTCGCCGCGCTCGCCGAGCAGGTGCTGAAGCTCCATGCGCAGGTCGGCCAGGGCATCCTCGTGCGCCGCGCGCGGCGCGCGCTCGCCGCGGCGCTGCGCGGCATGGACTCGGCGGTGCGCGCCCTCGGCACGCCCCCCGCGCCCTCGGAGCTCCACGAGCGCGTGGCGATCCTCGCGATCCTCGTCGCCCAGTACCGCGCGCATGCGTCGCGCCCGCCGGCCCGCGATGCCGCGGCCGGGATGGGCGAGCGCGCCGAGGAGATCGAATGGGAGGCGCAGCGCATCGCCGCGCTCCTCGGCGCCGACGACGGATCCCCGCAGGCGCTCGCCGCGCGCGCGATCGACGCGGCCCTGCGCGCCGAGCGCATCGCGCGGCTGCTGCTGTGGCGGCGCTGGGGCCTCGGGCCGACCGATGCGCAGGCCGCCCTCGCGTCGGCGAAGGAAGCGCTGCAGTCGGACCTCGACGCGCTGCGCGGCGGGGCGGGGGCCACGGCGCGCACGCGCTCGGAGCTGCAGGTGGCGGAGAACCAGGCGGCGTTCCTCTTCGCCGCCGGCTGGCGCATCGACGCGGCGGAGCGCGCGAAGGAGCTGGAATTCGCGGTGAAGGCGGGCGACAACGCGCGGGAATCGTTCGAGCGGCTCGCGGCGCTCTACGAGCGCATGGGCTGAGCGCCGCTCAGAGCACGTAGCGCGCGAGGTCCTCGCTGCCGGCGATCCCGGCGAGGCGCGCATCCACGTACGCGGCGTCGATCACGACGCGCTTCGTGTTGCGCCCGGCGTCGAACGACACGTCCTCGAGGAGCTTCTCCATCACGGTGTAGAGCCGCCGCGCGCCGATGTTCTCGGTGCGCTCGTTCACGGAGAACGCGATCTCCGCCAGGCGCCGCACGCCTTCGGGCGTGTACTCGAGCTCCACGCCCTCGGTCGCGAGGAGCGCCTGGTACTGGCGCGTGAGGCAGGCGTCGGTCGAGGTGAGGATGCGCTCGAAGTCGCCCACCGACAGGCTCGCGAGCTCCACCCGGATCGGGAGCCTTCCCTGCAGCTCGGGCACGAGGTCGGAGGGCTTGGCGAGGTGGAACGCGCCGCTCGCGATGAAGAGGACGTGGTCGGTGCGCACGATGCCGTACTTGGTGGTGACGGCCGTGCCCTCGACCAGCGGCAGCAGGTCGCGCTGCACGCCCTGGCGCGAGACGTCGGCGCCATGCAGCTCGCCCCGGCTCGCGATCTTGTCGATCTCGTCGATGAACACGATGCCGTCCTGCTCCACCGAGCGCACCGCCTTGAAGCGGATCTCCTCCTCGTTCACCAGCTTGAGGGCCTCCTCCTCGGTGAGCAGGCGCAGGGCCTCGCGGATCGCGAGCGTGCGCCGCTTCCTCCGCGCGCCGCCCATGTTCTGGAACATGCCCTGGATCTGCTGCGTGAGCTCCTCCATGCCGGGCGGGGCGAGGATCTCCATGCTCGCGCCGGCCTGCGCGACGTCGATCTCGATCTCCTTGTCGTCGAGCTTGCCCTCGCGCAGCATCTTGCGGAAGCGCTGGCGCGTGGAGTTGGCGTCCCCCGCGTCGGCGGCGACGCCCGGAAGCAGCGCGTCGAGCACGCGCTCCTCGGCGACGTCCTCGGCGCGCGTGCGCACCTTCGCCATCTCCTGCTCGCGCGTGCCCTTCACGGCGATCTCCACGAGGTCGCGCAGGATCGAGTCCACGTCGCGCCCGACGTAGCCCACCTCGGTGAACTTGGTCGCCTCCACCTTGATGAACGGCGCGTTCGCGAGCCTCGCGAGCCGGCGGGCGATCTCGGTCTTGCCCACGCCCGTCGGGCCGATCATGAGGATGTTCTTGGGCGTGATCTCGGCGCGCAGCGGGTCGGCCACCTGCGCGCGGCGCCAGCGGTTGCGCAGCGCGATCGCCACCGCCCGCTTCGCCTCCGACTGCCCGACGATGTACTTGTCGAGCTCGTGGACGATCTCCTGCGGGGTCATCATGGCGGGCAGGGCGCCGGCGTGCGCGGCGGCGGGCGATTCGGAAGGGGCGTTCACAGCGTCTCGATGACGTGGTTCTGGTTGGTGTAGATGCACAGGTCGCCCGCGATGGCGAGCGAGCGCTGCACGATCTCCGCGGGGTCGAGCTGGGTGTTCTCGAGCAGCGCGAGCGCAGCGGCCTGGGCGTAGCCGCCGCCGCTGCCGATCGCCAGCAGCCCGTGCTCGGGCTCGAGCACGTCGCCGTTGCCGCTGATCACGAGCGAGGTCTGGCGATCGGCGATGGCGAGCATCGCCTCGAGCCGGCGCAGCATCCGGTCGGTGCGCCAGTCCTTGGCGAGCTCGACCGCGGAGCGCAGGAGGTTGCCCTGGTGCTTCTCGAGCTTCGCCTCGAAGCGCTCGAAGAGCGTGAACGCGTCGGCGGTGGCGCCCGCGAAGCCGGCGAGGATGCGGTCCTGGTAGAGGCGGCGCACCTTGCGCGCCGTGGCCTTCACCACGATGTTGCCGAGCGTCACCTGGCCGTCGCCGCCCATGGCGATGCGCTCGCCGCGGCGCACGGAAAGGATGGTCGTGCCGTGGAATTCCGGGGGGTTCGGGGTCATGGAGGGGCTATAGCAGGACCGCCATCGCCACATGGCGGCGAAATCGCCTGTTTCAACCGGGCGATTTCAGGTTGACTTGCGCCGGACGAGGATCGCGTAGCGGTTGACACCCACGGCTTCGAGAAGTGCCGCGTTGAGCTCCGTGAGCCCGGCGAGGATCACGCGCTTGCCCGCGAGCTGGATCGCCTTGATCGCGTCGGCGAACACCGGCGAGTAGGCGAAATCGATGCGCAGCACGCGCGACATGTCGATCGGCACCTCGGTGCGCGTGGCGGCGTAGGCGTTGAGCTCGGCGATCTGGTTCGAGCTCGCCGGGGAGAGCACGCCCTTCATGGCGAAGCCCTCGACCTCCGCGGGCTCGTTCTTCTCCGCCGGCGTGGATTTCGCCGCCGCGGCGACGCTGTTCACGTACGTCTCCCAGTTGGGCGGCGACATCTCGAAGGCGACCGCGTACTCGAGCCCGAGCTCCTCGAACTGCGCGGCCTTGCCCTGCAGGATCAGCAGCTCGAAGAGCAGCGTCCAGTACGGGCGCTGCGTCGACTCGGACTTCTCCTTGGCGCCTTCCTCCCACGGATCGACCACGACGATGCGCTTGCGCAGCGCCGACTCGAGCTGGTCGAGGTGGTTGAACCACATCGGCAGGTCCTGCTTGCGCAGCTTCGCGAGCGCGGCCGCGAGGAGCGCCGCGTCCTCCGACGTGAGCATCGTGACCTTGCCCGCGTCGAGCCGCACGGTGCCCTGCGACTGCGCGAACGCCACGAACTTCTCGATCTCCGCCGCGAGCTCGCCGGTGGCCGCCGGCTTCAGCAGGAAATAATCCTTGCGCTCGCGGCTCTGCGCGCGCCGCGGATCCGTCGCGGCCTCGGCGCTGTCGGCCCACGCGGGCGGCGACTGCTCGAACTTGACGGTGAAGAGCATCGAGAGCGATTCGTACTCGGCGCGGTTCTGCGCGATCTGGTGCAGGTCGAAGAGCATCAGCCACGCCTGCTTGTTGTTGCGCCCGGCCGCGTCCTTGATCTCCGCGGCGAGGAGCTGCGCGGCGGCGGTCGCATGGTTCGCGGCGTAGAGCACGGCGGCCTCCTGCGCGACGGGAAGCGGCGCGGAATGGAAATCCTCCGAGCCCAGCCGCCCGGTCGTGCGCCCGGGCTGGGGACGGATGCTGCTCGCGTGCGAAGTGCCGGTTGCGGATGTCGCCATGTGCGCCGTTCGAGGGATGCCGGCGGACGTGTGGGCCGCCTTTCGCCGGGCTGGGGAAAAGTATACCCCCCGCCCCGCCCTCAGGCGATGCAGTAGGCGAGGCCTTCCTCGAAGAGGCGGCGCGGGAGCTTGCGGCCGATGAACACCATCACGCTCCCGCGCGGCTCGCCGGGCGCCCAGGGCTTGCCGGGCGTGCCGCCCATGAGCATGTGCACGCCCTGGAAGATCATGCGGCGCGGCTCGCCCTGCACGTTCAGCACGCCCTTGTAGCGCAGCAGGTCCTCGCCGTAGTTCTGCACCATGAGCGAGAGGAAGGTCTCGATCTTCTCCATGTGCAGCGGGCGCGGGTCCTTCCACACGAAGGAGGCCACCTCGTCGTCGTGCTCGTGGTGGTCGCTCTCGAGGAATTCCGGATCGACCTCGAGCGCCGCGTTGAGGTTGAAGCCGCGGATGTCGAGGAGCTCCTTGATGTCGGCGTTGCCCATGTGCACCTTCTTCTGCGGCGCGCGCGGGTTCATCGCGCGCAGGCGCTTCATGAGCTCGTCCACCTTCGCCTCCTCCACGAGGTCGGTCTTCGACAGGAGGATGCGGTCGGCGAAGCCCACCTGCCGGCGCGCCTCGTCGTGCTCGTCGAGCTGCTTCGCGGCGTGCATGGCGTCGACCACGGTGACGACCGCGTCGAGCAGGTACTGGTCGTGGATCTTCTCGTCCATGAAGAAGGTCTGCGCCACCGGGCCGGGGTTGGCGAGGCCCGTGGTCTCGATGATCACGCGGTCGAACTTCAGCTCGCCGCGCTTCCTCTTCTTGCCGAGGTCGCCGAGGATGCGCACGAGGTCGCCGCGCACGGTGCAGCACAGGCACCCGTTGTTCATCTCGACGATCTGCTCGTCCTTGTCCTCGACGAGGATCTCGTTGTCGACGCCGGTCTCGCCGAACTCGTTCTCGATGACCGCGATCTTCTCGCCGTGCTTCTCGGTGAGGATGCGGTTCAGGAGCGTCGTCTTCCCCGCGCCGAGGAAGCCCGTGAGGATGGTGACGGGAATCAGGTCCCCTTCGGGGGTCGGTGTCGCGGCCATCGGAATCCCTTACTTCTTTGAGGAGGCGCCCACGCGCTTGGCGCGCGGATGGGCTGCATCATAGATCTTGGCGAGGTGCTGGAAATCAAGGTGCGTGTACACCTGGGTCGAGGCGATGCTGGCATGGCCGAGCATCTCCTGGACCGCCCGCAGGTCGCCGGAGGATTGGAGCACGTGCGAGGCGAAAGAGTGCCGCAGCATGTGGGGATGCACGTCCTGGGCGAGGCCGGCCGCGGCCGCCCAGCGCTTGATGCGCCGCTGCACCTCGCGCGGCGCGATCCGGGTCCCGCGCGCGCCGAGGAAGAGCGCGTTCTCGCCGGGCCTCGCGAGCTGCGCGCGCCGCGGCAGCCACGCAGCGATCGCCGCGAGCGCGGG
>DASUXK010000485.1:0-7871 GCA_036377935.1 Usitatibacter sp. | reverse complement strand
AACCCGCGAGGCCCTGCGCGAACCGGGCGGCACATTCGCCATCGCGGTCGGCTGCCCGGGAGCGAGCGCGCCCACGCGTGTCGCGTTCTCGCTCGACCTGCCGGTCGTGTCCCACGCGCCGGTCGCCCTCGTCACGCGCTTCACCGCGCGCGAGGGCGACAGCCTCGGATCGCTCGCGCGCGCGATCTACCCGAACGATGGGCGGGTGCGCTCGCGCTACCTCGCGGCCCTGCGCGATGCGAACCCCGCGCTCTCGACTCTCGCCGACGACGCGCCGCTCGCACGGGGCACGCCGGTCGCGCTTCCCGACCTGCATGCGTTCGCCCGCTCCATTCCGCCGCGTCGCGCGGCGCCGCGAGAAGCCCCGCGAGCGCTCGCGCGGCTTGCCGCGGCCGAGGCGGGCCCGATCGGCTCTTCCCCGGCACCCGCAGCACCCGGTCCGGCCGTGCACGAAAGCCGCGCGCGGAAAGGTGCGGAGAAATCCCGCCCCGATGCGAAGCCGGCCGCGGCTCCTCCACGCGCTCCCGCCGCCGCGAGCGACGGCGTCCGCCTGCGCCTGTCGGCGCCCGTGCTCGATCTCGCCCCGTCGCGCCACATGGACGAGCGCAGCCGCGCCGAGCTGCGCGAGCGCCTGCTCGTGCTCGAGGCCGACGACCGCACGGCGGCGATGCTCGCGATGCGCGAGAACATCCAGCGCCTGCAATCGCAGGTGAAAGCCCTTCGGCTGAAGCTCGCCGCGCTGCCGGCACCCGCGCCGAGGATGGAATCGCCAGCGCCCCGACCCGAGGCGCCCGCACCGAAGGTCGAAGCTCCTGCACGCACAGCCGGGACGCTCGCACCGAAAGTCGAAGCGCCCGCACCCAAGGTCGAGACGACCGCGCCGAAGGGGGGAGTGCCCGCGCCCCAGATCGAGACGCCTGCGCCGAAGGTCGAAGCGCCCGCACCCCAGATCGAGCCGCCTGCGCCGAAGGTCGAAGCGCCCGCCCCGAAGGCCGAGCCGTCCGCGCCGAAAATCGGCGATCGCGCTCCGCCGCGGGAAGCGGCGCAGTCGCGACGCATCGTTCCCGCCCCGTCGCAACCGTGGTACGAGGATCTCTCGTGGCTCGCGGCGATCGGCGGGGCGCTGCTCCTCGCGCTCCTGCTCGCGCTGCGCCTCGCGCGCCGGCGCGAGCCCGCGGCGTACGACGAGGCCGAGGACATCGCGCTCGACGCGACGGTGATGCACGACGACGCGCCGGCCGAGGAGGCGGATGCGACGTACCCCACCGAGCCGCCCGCGCCCGAGACGCAGCCGGGGACCGAGCGCGAGCCCGAGCTCGCCACGCCGCGCGAGCCGACGCGCATTCCCGACGAAGACCGCGCGGAGCTGCGCCGGCGATACATGGCCGAGCGCTTCCCGGAGGTCGAGAACGGCGCGCTCGTGCTCGACGACCCGCGCTCGGTGGTGAACGCCGCGCGGCTGCTGTACGACGACGGCGTGACCGATCGCGCCATCGAGCTGCTGCACTTCGCCATCGAGCAGGACCCGGACGAGACCGCGCCGTGGCTCGCGCTCTTCGACATCTTCCGGCGCGAGCGCCTGTCCGGCGAGTACGCGCACCTCGCCGAACGCTTCCGCGAAAGGCACGGCGACTCCGATGCGTGGCCGAAGGTGCGGTCCGTCGGGCGCTCGATCGATCCGGACCATCCGCTCTACGAGGGCGCGGAGTTCGGGGCCGCCGATCCGGAGGCCGAAGGATGGCTGCGCCCGGCGCGCGGGGAGAATCGGCGCGCCCTCGCCGGGGAGCTGCGGGCGAAGCTCATGGCCGGCGCGCAAGTGACCGAGGACGACCTGCGCGCCGATCCCACGCCGGCGCTGCGCAAGGCCGAGTCCTTCACGGTCGCCTGACATGGACGAAGCGCGCCCGCCGGCCGTCGACCTCGATCGCGTGCTCGAGCTGGGCAGCGTGCGCGATGCCGCCTCGCGGGCCGTGTTCCTCGCCGCGGTGCGCGAGCTCGGCCGCGACGCGCCGCCCTTCACGCTCGAGCGCCTGCAGCAGCTGGCCGCCGTCGAGGACCACTTCCAGTCGCTGCTTCTCTACGGCCAGCTCGAGTTCCTGCGCGCGCCCGCCGGCGCCGCCGATGCGGACCGCGATTTCGCGCTCAACGTGCAGCGCATCTGGCTCGAGACGGCGAACGGCCTGCAGCGCCACCTGCGCAACCGCGCGGCCTGGGCGCGCGGGCGCGAGGGCGCGGAGCGCATCGTGCAGGCCACGGGCCTCGCGGTGCACGCGATCCACGGCTTCGTGAAGTGGGGCGGCCTGCTGGGCGAGCCGGGTCGCGGGACGCCGTGGAAGCAGCTCCACGCGCTGTATGCGCTCGCCGAGGCCGACGGCTACGCGCGCACGCCGCTGCAGCTGCACGTGTCGGAGCCGGGCTTCGTCGCGACCGTCGAGTCGCTGTACCTGCGCGCCCTGCTCTTCGACATGCTCAACACCGGCACGCTCTCGAAGATGCAGATGGAGATCGCCGACGGCTGGCTCGCCGGCTGGTCGCGCGACTACGCGCTCGAGAAAGACGCGATCGAGGGCCGCCACTTCCTCGCGGTCGACCTCGCCTCGACGACCGGGATGCATCCCATCGCGCGGCGCTCGCCGGGCACGAACCCGCGGTTCCTTCGCGCCGACGCGATCGGGGCCCAGGTCGAGGCCGTGAAGGCGCAGCTTCGCCAGGGCAGCGTCCACGCGGAGTCGGGAGCCGGCGCCGTGTTCCCGATCGAGGAGCACGCCGCGCTGCTCGCGGCGGTCGAGAAGCTGCATCGCTCGATCATCGCCGGCGGCGAGAGCCGCCTCGAGCCGCGCACGCCGTTCGAGGACCGCGAGGTGGACGTCGCGAGCGGGATCGAGCGCGTGATGCGCAAGCTGCGCGAGGCGCCCGGGGACATCGCTCCCGAGCCCGCCGCCCCCGTGGCGTTCGCGGACATGCAGATGATCGAGGTCTCGCCCGAAGGCCTCTCGGTCCTCGCCGACTATCCCGGCATCGCCGGGGCCGTGGTCGAGGCGCCCGCGGCCGACCCCGAGGTGGAGCGCTGGCGCGTGCAGGACCTGAGCGCGCGCGGCTACGGCCTGCTCGTGGACCGCGCGAGCGCCGATCGCGTGCCGCTGCACGGCATCGTCGCGTTGCGCAATCACGAGACCGGCGGCTGGATCGTCGGCAGCGTCGTGCGCAAGCAGCCGAACCGCGGGCGTGCGGAAGTGCTGGTCGGCATCGAGGTGCTCGGCTACCGCCCCATTCCGGTGGAGCTGGTTCCCGAGGGCCCGTCGAACGTGCCCGCGATCTTCCTGCCGGGAAGCGACCCCACGGGCCGGCGCGACGCGCTGCTGCTTCCGCTCGCCGATTTCCGCAGCGGCAGCCGGTTCGGCCTCGAGGTCGGCGGCGAGCGCTACGACGTGCGCCTGAACCGCATCGCCGGCAAGGGCGCGGACTGGATCAGCGCGCGCTTCGAGATCGCCTCGAAGGGCTGAGGCGCGCCCGCTCGCGGCGCATGGCCTTCGCGTCGGCGACGATCGGCCGGTAGAGCTCGACGCGATCGCCGTCGCGCAACGGGCGATCGCGCTCGCAGCGGCGCGACCACACGCCGACCGCGAGCGATGCCGGATCGATGCCGCCGAGGCGCGCGCGCACCGCGGGCGCGTCGAGCGCGTCGGCGACTCGGCTTCCCTCGGGCAGCTCCAGATCGACCACCTCCTGGCGCTGCGGCAGCGCGATCGCGACCGAGACGCGCACGCTCACCCCTCCTCGCCCGCTCCGCCCTCGCGCGGCAGCGACTCCGCGCGCTGCACGAAGCGCTCCACGAGCGTCTCGATGATGTGGCCGAACACCGGGCCCAGCATCGCCTCGAGCGCGAGGTTGGAGAACGCGTAGTCGAGCGCGAACTCGACGCGGCATCCCTCCTCGCCCAGGGCGACGAAGCGCCAGTAGCCCTTGAAGCGGTCGAACGGGCCCTCGACGAACTCGAGCGCCATGCGCTCCGGCGGCTGCTTGCGGTTGCGCGTCGCGATGTGGCTGGTGAGGCCGTGGTAGTCGATGTCCAGGCGCGCGACGGTGATCTCCGCGCTGCGCTCGTAGACCTCGGTGCGCGCGCACCAGGGCAGGAATCGCGGGTAGCTCTCGACGTCGTCGACGAGCGCGAACATCGCGTGCGCGCTCCGGTCGACGATCACGGACTTGCGGACGGTGGGCATGCTGCGATTTTACGTAAACTAGACCCATGTCCATCGTCGACAACAAGAAGGCGTTCCACGACTACTTCATCGAGGAGCGCTACGAGGCGGGCCTCGTGCTCGAGGGCTGGGAAGTGAAGGCCATCCGCGCGGGGCGCGTGCAGATCAAGGAGGCGTACGTGATCCTCAAGGGCGCCGAGCCCTACGTGATCGGCATGCACGTGAGCGCGCTGCCCACCGCCTCCACCCACGTGCACCCCGATCCCACGCGCACGCGAAAGCTGCTGCTCAACGCCGAGGAGATCCGGCGCCTCATCGGCAAGGTGGAGCAGCGCGGCTACACGCTCGTGCCGCTGGACCTGCACTACACGAAGGGACGCGTGAAGCTCGCCATCGGGCTCGCCAAGGGCAAGAAGCAGCACGACAAGCGCGAGGCCGAGAAGGACCGCGAGTGGCAGCGCGAGCAGCAGCGGCTGCTGCGGCGCAAGGGCTGAGGCTCAGGGCTTCTCGGAGCAGCGGCCGAACGACTGCTCGGAGACCGCGGTGCCGGCGCGGCTCTGCCGCACGTTCACGGCGGGAAAGACGCCGTCGCCGCGCTCCGACGGGAACACCGTGGTGATGTCGATCACCCCGGGCTGCACGTTGATCATGAACATTCCCACGGGAGAGATCGCCACGTGCGCCTCGTCGATGCGCATGCGGGCGAGCACCCGCACGCTGCCGCGGCCGAGGTCGATGTCCTCGAAGCGGATCTCGCTGTCCACGGGCGCCTCCGAGGTCGTCGGCTCGCCTCCCGCCCAGCGCGTGCGCGAGCCCGCGTGGAAGCGGCAGGTGAGGGACGTCAGCGAGGCCAACTCCTGCGGTACCGGCCCGCGCGCCTCCGGCGTGCGCGGCAACTGCGCCTGCGCGGCGAGGGCGAAGGCGAAGGCGAAGGTCCCGAGGACGAGGGCGGCGAAGCGGCGCATGGATCTTCCTTGCAATGAAAATGGGCCCTTGGCGAACCAAGGGCCCGAAAGGCTGGGGTGGCTGATGGGACTCGAACCCACGACAACCGGAATCACAATCCGGGACTCTACCAGCTGAGCTACAGCCACCATGAAACGTGGCGCGCCCGACAGGATTCGAACCTGTTACCCCCGGCTTAGAAGGCCGGTGCTCTATCCGGATGAGCTACGGGCGCCTTCTCTCGAATCCTTCGGGTCGGGGTGGAGGGATTCGAACCCCCGACATCTTGCTCCCAAAGCAAGTGCGCTACCAGACTGCGCTACACCCCGTTCGCGTTACCGCATGCGAACGGGGATTATATCGCCGCCGTCACTGCGACGCCGACTCTGCCGGAGCGGGCGGCGGATTCTCCTCCTTCTTCGCCGGCTCGAGCAGCGCCTTGCGCGACAGGCGCACGCGGCCCTTGTCGTCGGCCTCGAGCACCTTGACCTTCACGACCTGGCCTTCCTTGAGGTAATCCGAGACCGCGTTCACGCGCTCGTGGGCGATCTGCGAGATGTGCAGCAGGCCGTCCTTGCCCGGCAGCAGCTGGATGATCGCGCCGAAGTCGAGAAGGCGCAGCACCGGGCCTTCGTACACCTTGCCCACTTCCACTTCCGCGGTGATCTGGCGGATGCGGTCCATGGCGGCCTGCCCCGCTTCCTGCGAGAGGCAGGCGATGGAGATCGTGCCGTCGTCCTCGATGTCGATCGTGGTGCCGGTCTCGCGGGTGAGCGCCTGGATGACGCTGCCGCCCTTGCCGATCACCTCGCGGATCTTGTCCGGGTTGATCTTCATCTTCATCACGCGCGGCGCGTAGGTCGACAGGTCCTCGCGCGGGCCGGGCACGGCCTGCTTCATGATGCCGAGGATGTGCATGCGCCCTTCCTTCGCCTGGTCGAGCGCGACCTTCATGATTTCCTTGGTGATGCCGTTGATCTTGATGTCCATCTGCAGCGCGGTGACGCCGCGCTCGGTGCCGGCCACCTTGAAGTCCATGTCGCCCAGGTGGTCCTCGTCGCCGAGGATGTCGGTGAGCACCGCGAAGCGCGTGCCTTCCTTGATGAGGCCCATCGCGATGCCGGCGACGTGCGCCTTGAGCGGCACGCCGGCGTCCATGAGCGAGAGGCATCCGCCGCACACCGTCGCCATCGAGGACGAGCCGTTCGACTCGGTGATCTCGGAGACCACGCGCAGCGTGTAGCCGAACTCCTCCTTGGAGGGCAGCACCGCGAGAAGCGCGCGCTTGGCGAGCCGCCCGTGGCCGATCTCGCGGCGCTTGGGCGAGCCCACGCGGCCCGTCTCGCCGGTGGAGAACGGCGGGAAGTTGTAGTGCAGCATGAAGCGCTCGGTGTACTCGCCCTGCAGCGCGTCGATGATCTGCTCGTCCTGCCCGGTGCCGAGCGTGGTCGTCACGATCGCCTGCGTCTCGCCGCGCGTGAAGAGCACGGAGCCGTGCACGCGCGGAAGGAGCGTCGGGCGAATGGAGATGGGGCGCACCGTGCGCGTGTTGCGCCCGTCGATGCGCGGCTCGCCGTTGAGGATCTGGCCGCGGACGATCTTCGCCTCCATGTCCTTGAGGATGCCGCGGGCCACGTTCGCGTCGGCGGGCGCCTCCGCGTTCACGACGCACTCGTCGAGCACGCGCTTCTTGATCTCGTCGAGCTTCTCGGAGCGCAGCGCCTTCGATTTCGTGCGATACGCCTCGTTCAGGTCGTTCTCCGCGAGCGCGCGGATCTTCTCGACCAGCCCCGTGTCCGGCTGCGGCGCCTGCCAGTCCCACTCGTCCTTGCCGCCTTCGTCGGCGAGCTCGTTGATCGCGTCGATCGCGGCCTGCATCTGCTCGTGGCCGAAGACGACCGCGCCCAGCATCACGTCCTCGGAAAGCTCGTGCGCTTCCGATTCCACCATCAGCACGGCCTGCCCGGTGCCCGCGACGACGAGATTGAGCTTCGAGGTCTCGAGCTCGGTCTTCGTCGGGTTGAGGATGTACTCGCCGTCGAGGTAGCCCACGCGGCACGCGCCGATCGGGCCCTCGAACGGGATCCCCGCGAGCGTGACCGCCGCCGAGGCGCCGATCATCGCCGGGATGTCGGAGTCGACCTCGGGATTGATCGAGAGCACCGTCGCGATCACCTGCACCTCGTTGTAGAACCCGTCCGGGAAGAGCGGGCGCAGCGGCCGGTCGATGAGGCGCGAGGTGAGGATCTCCTTCTCGGAGGGACGGCCCTCGCGCTTGAAGAAGCCGCCGGGGATGCGGCCCGCGGCGTAGGTCTTCTCCTGGTAGTCGACGGTGAGCGGGAAGAAGTCCTGGCCGGGCTTCACGTCCCTGCGCGCCACGCACGTGACGAGCACCACGGTGTCGTCCATCGTCACGAGGCAGGCGCCGTCGGCCTGGCGCGCGATCTCGCCGGTCTCGAGCGTCACCTCGTGGCGGCCGAACTGGAATGTCTTCTTGATCGATTTCATCGGGAATCCTTCAAGGGATGGGCTGGTTCCCCGCCTTCACGGGGCGACCGCGCCGATGGGCGCTTCAGCCGGGTGACGAGCCGCGCGGAAAGCGAAGAACCCCGCAAGCGCCGGGAGCGTTCGCGGGGTTCGCGTTTCCTGCGGGGGCCCTTACTTGCGCAGGCCGAGGCGCTCGATCAGCGAGCGGTATACCTCGACGTTGCGGCGCTTGAGATA
>DASUXK010000484.1:0-3091 GCA_036377935.1 Usitatibacter sp. | reverse complement strand
GAGCTTCACGAGCTCCGCGGTGCTCAACGCGCGCAGCTCCTCGACCTGCGCCTCGGTGAAGCCGTCGGGAGGCGCGGTCTTCTCCTCGGCGGCGCGATGCAGCTCGCGGACCAGCTGCGCGAGCACCAAAAGACGAAGCTGCTGGTCCCGAATGACGATCATCGGACCCTCTTCTCGCCGCGTTCACTAGGGATGGGGTGCGCTGCTACGGCGCAAAAATGCGCCGGCACGCGGGCGAAGTCAACCGGAAATGCGCGGACCGCCCGCTTCATTTCCCGGGCGGCACCGATCTTGCAGTCAGTCTTCCTCGCGCTCGAGCTTGAACTGCGAGGCGAGCTGCTGCTGCGCCTGCGGCGGCACCGGCGCGTAGTGGCTGAACTCGAGCGTGTACGCGCCCTGCCCGCCCGTCACGGAGCGCAGGCGCGACTGGTAATCCGAGATTTCCGACAGCGGCACCATGCCCCGGATCGCCATGAGCTCGCCGCCCGTCGATTCGGTGCCCGTCACCTGGCCGCGCTTGCCCGAGAGATCGGACGTGAGGTCGCCCACGAAGCGATCCGGCGCGGTGATCTCGATCGTGACGATCGGCTCGAGGATGATCGGCGCGGCCTTGAGGATGGCGTCGATCACGGCCTTGCGGCCCGCGGTGACGAACGCGATCTCCTTCGAGTCCACGGGGTGGCTCTTGCCGTCGTAGACGATCACGCGGATGTCCTCCACCGGATAACCCGCGACGACGCCGTGGTCGAGCGCCTGGCGCACGCCCTTCTCGACGGCGGGAATGAACACGGTGGGAATCACGCCGCCCTTCACCTGGTCCACGAACTCGAAGCCCGCGCCGCGCGAAAGCGGCTCGACCTTCAGGTACACCTCGCCGAACTGGCCCGCCCCCCCGGTCTGCTTCTTGTGCCGGCAGTGGCCCTCGGCCTTCTTCGTGATCGTCTCCCGGTACGGGATCTTCGGCGGCTTCACCGTCACGTCGAGCTTGTACTGCTGCTGCATCTTCTCGAGCTTGATGCGCATGTGCAGGTCGCCCAGCCCGCGGATCACCGTCTCGTGCGTGGTCGGATGGCGCTCGATCCACAGGCACGGGTCCTCGACCTCGAGCTTGTGCAGCACCTCGAAGAGGCGCTGCTCGTCGCCCTTCTTCTTCGGCTCCACGGCGATCGAATGCATGGGCGTGGGAAAATCGAGCGAGCGCAGCCGGATGTGGTCCTCGTCGTGCGAGTCGTGCAGCACCGCGTTGAACTCGATCTCCTCCACCTTCGCCACCGCGCCGATGTCGCCGGGGACCAGCTCGTCCACCTCGACGTACTCCTTGCCCTGGAGCTGGAAGAGGTGCCCCGCCTTGAACGGCTTCTTGCCCTCGCCGATGTAGAGCTGCGTGTCCTTGCGCAGCGTCCCCTGGTGCACGCGGAAGACGCCGACCTTGCCGACGTAGGGATCGATGATGACCTTGAAGACGTGCGCGAGGACGTGCTTCGAGGGATCGGGCTCCGAGTGGAACTCCTCGCCCTCGGTCGTCGGCGAGCGCACGAACTGCGGCGGATTGCCCTCGGTCGCGTTGGGCGCGAGGCGCGCGAGGATGTCGAGGAACTCCGCGACCCCCGCGCCGGTGCGCGCCGAGGCGAAGCACACGGGCACGAGGTGGCCGTCGCGCAGCGCCTTCTCGAACGGCGCGTGAAGCTGCTCGGGCGCCAGCTCCTCGCCCTGCTCGAGGTAGAGCGCCATCAGCTCCTCGTCCACCTCCACCACCTGGTCCACGAGCGCCGAATGCGCGTCCTTCACCGAGGAGAAATCCGCTTCGCCGTCGGGATTGAAGAAGCAGTCGACGACGTCCGCGCCCCCGTGCGCGGGCAGGTTGATCGGCAGGCACTCCTTTCCGAAGACGTCCTGGATGCGCGCGAGGAGCCCCGGCAAGTCCACGTTCTCCGCGTCGATCTTGTTGATGAGGATCATGCGGTCGAGCTTGCGCCGCGCGGCCGCGCGCATCATGCGCGTCGTGTTGAGCTCGATGCCGGTCTGCGCGTTGATGACGATGACGGCGAGGTCCACGGCCGCGAGCGCGGCGATCGACTGGCCCGCGAAGTCCGGCATGCCGGGCGTATCGACGAGGTGCACGTGGATGCCCTCGTAGGGAAAATTTACCAAGGCCGAGGAGAGCGAATGGCCGTACTGCTTCTCCAGCGGATCGAAGTCGCAGACCGTGCTGCCGCGTTCGACGCTGCCCATCGCGCCGATCGCCCCCGCCTTCCACAGCAGGGCCTCGGCGAGCGTCGTCTTCCCGGCCCCGCCGTGGCCGGCCAGCGCCACGGTATGGATGTTCTCGGTGGAGTATTTCGCCACGTCGATAGCTCCTCTCTGCTGCGGAAGCAGCCGGGCCGTTGCACGGGGATGGGAAGCCGGAGCCCTTAGCGTACACAACCTCGGCGCTTCGCGCCGGGCGGCGGCGACGCGCGGCGCGTCAGGGCGAGATCTCGAGCACCACGAGCGCGGCGCCGGCCGCGAGGGAATCGACGGTCTCGAGATACGCGCGGATCGCCCCGCGCGCGCGCTCGATCGCCTCCACTTCCGAGGCGCCGCGCGCCGCGCAGCCCGGCAGGTCGACCACCACGCCCACGTAGCCGCCCTTCGCGCGATGCAGCGCGACGCGGTAGCGGCGGGCGGCGGGGGCGGGATCCATCGATGTCGGCACGGAGCGCGAACGATAGGGTGTTGGCGGCTCGTCCGCCCTTCGAAATCGCGCAGCGGCCGATGGCGATTCTCGCGAGCGCCGCGCTCGACGCGCGCCTACGATGCGCTCCACGGCCGGTTCGGGTCGCCGAGCCATCGCCGGTTCGAAGGCGACCCGCGGAAGGAGGATCGCATGAAGGAGCTCAGCCTCGAGGAAGTGTTGCGGATCGCCGGCGGCGTGCCCGCGGCCGCGGCGCTCGACGAAGTGACCTATCGGGCGCCGGCCGATCCGCGTGCCGATGCCGTCGATTACGCGCGCCTCGCGGAAGGCGACCTGCGGGCCTCCGGGGCCGCATGAATCCCCACGACCCGCGGCGGCCCGTCCCGGCCGTTCCCGTTCGCGCATTTCCGGGCCTCC
>DASUXK010000483.1:0-2022 GCA_036377935.1 Usitatibacter sp. | reverse complement strand
TGAAGCGCGCCGTGCCCGGAGCGCCGCCCGCCGGCGCGAAATCGAACGAGGCCGTGCCGACCTTCGTGATGGAGAATTTCGACGGATCGAACGGGATCGCGTACGAGGGGCCGGTGGTGCGATAGAGGTCACCGTTGAACGATCGCCGGTCCGCGCTGAGCGTGCCGCCCGGAATGACGAACCAGGTGGGCGAGCCGTCCGGATCGTAGGTGTACCAGACCGCGAAGAGCTGCGTCTCGTGGTCGGCGATCGTGATGCCCCAGCCCGACTCGCTCGGGTTCCACCAGATGTCGGAGTAGTTCTCCGCGCGGCCGAGCGCGGGCAGCAGCGCCGCGGCGAGGAGCAGGAGGATCGAGTCGAGCCGCTTCCGTGCATCGCGCATGGCCGCCTCCATCGCGCAATCGAAGCCGGTGAGGACGTCCCGTTCCCGGGGACGAGCGGACATTACTCCGAAAAAGAAAGGCCTACCAACGCCTTCTATCGGGGCGGAGCGTGATTGAAGGTGTACTCCCCGAGTACCCGCTCGCCCCCGGCGCCGACCGCGAGCAGGCGCACGACCTGGCGATGGGCGGGGAGCGAGCGGATGTGCTCGATGCCGGGTGCCAGCACCACCTCGCCGCTCGCGCGGTCGAACGGGATGTCCTCGAGGCGATGCGCGGAATCTTCGAGCATGACCACCGCATCGACGCGCTCGACGTCCTCCAGCGGCACCTCGAGGCGGCTCACCAGCAGCTGGTCCTCGGGGCCCACGCTGCAGTTGACGCTGCCGTTGCGGGCGACGCGGTACTCGCGAAGCCGCACGCCGGCCGAGCGCAGGCGCTCGACGAAGGCGGGTGGCATGACGGTGGCCACACGCCCGCCCGCGAATGCCGAGCGCACGCCCGCGGCGAGCGCCTCCACTTCCGCCAGCCGCGCGCTGCATTCCGCGCAGCCGAGGTAGTGCTCCTCGAGCCGCGCCTCGCTCGCCTCGTCGAGCTCGCCCAGCCAGTAGGCGAGGAGCGTGTCGAACTCGGCGTGGCTCACGGCTTGCCGCCTCCCATCACGCACTCGCGCAGCTTCTCGATCGCGCGGTGGCGGACCACGCGTACATTGCCCGCGCTCAAGCCGAGCGCCGCGCCCACGCGATCGGCCGGCTCGTCCTCGTAGAAGGAGAGCACCAGCACCGAGCGCTCGCGCTCCGCGAGGCGCTCGAGGCACGCGGCGACGCGCGCCTCGTCCAGGCGGGGCGCCACGGCGATATCGGCGATCTCGAGATCGCCCGCGTACATCTCGAGGAGCTCCTCGCGGCGGCGCGCGCCGCGGCGCATGTCCATCGTCATCATGCGGCACATCCCGAAGACGAACGACGCGATGCGCGCCGGCTCCCGCAACTCTCCCGCGCGCAGCTTCTCGAGGGTGGCGACCATGACGTGCTGCATGAGGTCGCGGGCCTCCTCCTCGTCGCGAAGGTGGCGGCGGCCGTAGAGGCGCACGCGCGGTGCGAGCAGGCGATAGAGCGCCGCCTCGGCCTCGCGGTCGATGGCGGGCGCCGCCGCGGCGATGCGCCGTGCGAGCTCGGCCTCCGGGGCCCGTTCCGCCGTGGTCTCCCTCTGCATGCGCGCATCATATCCGCCCCTTTCATGGAGGATGTGTAACGAACCCGGCCGCCGTTACACATCCTCGGGTCAGCCCCAACCCACGGAGACCCCGATGATCACGAACACGCAATCCGGCACCAACGTCCACGAAATCGCCCCGGGCATCTACCGCATCAACACGCCCATGGACATCCCGGGCGGCGCCTTCAGCTTCAACCAGTACCTGGTGGCGGCCGACGAGCCGCTGCTCTTCCATACGGGACCCAAGAGATTGTTCCCGCTGGTGGCCGAGGCGATCGGGCGCGTGATGCCGATCGAGCGCCTGCGCCACGTGAGCTTCTCGCACTTCGAGGCGGACGAGTGCGGCTCGCTCGCCGACTTCCTCGCCGCCGCGCCCCACGCCTCGCCCCTGTGCGGCGCGATCGCGAAGATGGTCTCGGTGGAC
>DASUXK010000482.1:0-7506 GCA_036377935.1 Usitatibacter sp. | reverse complement strand
GAGCTTCACTTTCATCGGTGCGGTTCCTTTCAGGAGGGCGGCGCAGCTTTTCGGCTGCGGTTGGGCGGCGGCCGCGGCGAGCGGCAGCGCGAAGGCGAGGGCGGTGCAGGCGAGGAGGGTGCGGCGGGTCGGAATGGCCATGGGATGGTGCGTCGGCGAGAAGGTTTCAGGAAACGACGGACTCGTGGAGGATGCGCCACACGCCGCCTTCGCGGATCCAGTACTGGCGCTTCGTGGTCCGGTTGGAGAGATTGCTCGAGCGGTAGTCCTGGATGAACGTGGTCATGACCATGTCCCGGGCGCCGGGATAGGCGAAGGCGCTCATCTCGTGCACGCCCACCTTGATCCACGACTTGGCCGCGTTCACCTCGCGCTTGCGCGCCTTCCAGGCCGCGAGGTCGCCGCTCTCGGCACGGAAGCGGCTCGAGTAGTGCGAGAGGTAGCGGCTGGTGTCGCGGCTCTCCCAGTCCTTGCGCCACGATTCGAACGCCGAGAGGAACGACTGGCGGTCCGTCTCCCAGCTCCGGCGGTCGCGCCACCGGATCGAACGCCCGATCACCACCGGCGTGCGCGTCACGTCGACGTACTTCGCGAGCCGCGCGAGGTCGTCGTTGGCGAGCGCGACGCAGCCGTCGGTCGCGCGCGGCGGCCGCGCGTAGGTGCCCGAGGGCATGCCGTGCAGCCAGATGCCGTGGCCCTTGCGCCCGTGCATGCGGTCCCAGTCGTTGGGATAGCTGATCGGGAAAGCGCGCGGGCCGTAGAGGTCGGGCAGCTTCTCCTTCGAGGAGATCACCGTGTAGACGCCGATCGGCGTCTTCTGGTCGCCCTCGCGCTCCTTGTCGACGCCGTACTTGCCGAGGCTGATGTAGAAGTCGGTGACGTAGCGCGGCGTGCCGAGGTCGTTCGCGTACACGTAGAGGCGCGAGCGCGCGGTATCGACGACGAGCGCATACGGCTGGTCGGGTGCGAGCTGCAGCACCGGCTCGGGCAGCTCGTCCACCGGCGGCGCATCGAGGTAGCGGGCGAGGCGCACGCGCGCCTCGTCCTGCAACGGCGCGATGTCCTGCGCGGGCAGCGCGTTGGAGGCGAACGCGACGGGGCGGCCCGCCTGCGCCATGAGGATGTCGCCCTTCACGAGCTGCGCGAGGCGGAAGTTGGGCCGCGCGGCGACGACCTGGTCGATCTGGTCGAGCGCGCTCTTCAACGCGGCGCCGCGCAGGTCGACGATGGAGCGCACGAGCGCCGCCTCGATCTGGTTGGCGAGCGCGGGCGCCGAGAGCGCGGGCGCGAGGCTGCCGTCGGCAAGCGCGGTGGCCGACATCGCGAACGCGACGGCCGCGAGGCGCGCCCCGATGCGGACGCCGGCGCGGACGGGAACGCGGCGCATCACCCGCCGATCCGCTCCTGCTGGATCAGCCAGCGGCCGCCGGACTTCTCGAGCTTGAGCGTCTTGTTGCTGTGGCCCTTGAACGTGTCGGAGCGGTAGTCCTGGCTGATCTTCGCGGTCGCGTGATCGCCCTTCACGTCGATGGAGACGACCTTCGCGTCCACCTCGATGGACTTGGGCCGCTCGATGCGCTCGGTGCGCTGCTTCTCCCACGCCTCGCGCGACATCCCTTTCGGCACCTCGAAATCGGAAGCGTAGTGGCCGAGGTAGCCCTTCACGTCCTTGCCGCTCCAGGCGCGCGCCCAGCCGGCGATCGCGGCGGCGATTTCGGATTTCGCGCCGCCCTCGGCGTTCGCGCTGTCTTCCTTGGGCGCGGGCTTCGCGGCGGGCTCCTTCGCGGCGGGCTCCTTCGCGGCGGGCGCGGCAGCCGCCTTCGGCGGCGGGCTCGCCTGCGCGACGCGCGCCGGCGCCGGCTTCGCGGCGGGCTGCGCCTTCGGGGGCGCGGGTTTCGGCGCCTGCGCCTTCGGCATCTCGGCGCTCGCCGAGGGCTGCAGGTTGGGCGCCTGCGCGCGCGAGGCCACCTTCTGCGCGCTGAAGAGATCCTTCACCATCGCGAGCTTCACCTTGGCGCTGGTGTTGTCCTTGTCGAGCTGCAGCGCGCGGTCGTAGGCGCGGCTCGCGAGCTCGGCATAGACATCGCCGAGGTTCTCGTGCGCGGTGGCGTAGGTGGGATGCGTGTGGATCGCGAGCTCGAGCGCGGACTTCGCCTTTTCGTAGTTGCCCTGCGAGGCGTAGAGCACCGCGAGGTTGTTGTACGGCTCGGGCAGCTCCGGGAAATCCTCGGTGAGGCCCTGGAAGACCTGGATCGCCTCCTGCGTCTTCTTCTGCTCGGTGAGGATGAGGCCCTTCAGGAAGCGGCCCTGCGGGTCGCGCGGCTCGGCCTTGAGGTACTGCTCGTCCTTGTCGAGCGCGGGCTGGAGCTTGCCCTGGCTGTAGAGCTTCTGCGCCTCTTTGAGATCATCGGCGGGCGCCGCGAGCGCATTCGTCGCGGCGATCGCGAGCCACGCGACGGCGAGCGCGCGGGCCATCACGGAAAGGCGATGAAGCATCGTGTATAATGCCTTGAATTTAATGAGAAACGCCATTCTACCCGCCTTCGCGAGCGTCCACAATCGCCGTCGCTCCGCGGGCCGGCGCACCGCCCCTCGCCCATGCCGTCGCTCACCCTCCACAACACGCTGACCCGCCTGAAGGAGCCGTTCGCGCCGCGCGTGCCCGGCGAGGTCGGCCTCTACGTCTGCGGTCCCACCGTATACGACTACTTCCACGTGGGCAATGCGCGCACGTTCACCGTGTTCGACATGGTGGTGCGCTGGCTGCGCGCGACGGGCTATCGCGTGACGTACGTGCGCAACATCACCGACATCGACGACAAGATCATCAAGCGCGCGCACGAGAACGGCGAGCCGATCGATGCGCTCACCGAGCGCATGGTGGCGGCGTTCCGCGCGGACTACACGCGCCTGGGCCTCCTCGCGCCGGACCACGAGCCGCGCGCGACGCGCCACGTGCCGGCGATGCTCGACATGATCGCGCTCCTCGAGAAGAACGGCCTCGCGTACCGCGGCGCGAACGGCGACGTGTACTACCCGGTGCGCGGCTTCGCCGAGTACGGCCGGCTCTCGCGCCGCAACCTCGACGAGCTGCGCGCGGGCGAGCGCGTCGCGGTGGAGGAGGCGAAGCGCGATCCGCTCGACTTCGTGCTGTGGAAGGCCGCCAAGCCCGGCGAGCCGCAGTGGCCCTCGATCTTCGGCGCGGGACGTCCCGGTTGGCACATCGAGTGCTCGGCGATGTCGTGCGGCGAGCTCGGCTGCCCGTTCGACATCCACGGCGGCGGCTGGGACCTGCAGTTCCCGCACCACGAGAACGAGATCGCGCAGAGCGAGGGCGCGCTCGGGCGCAAGTTCGTGAACTACTGGATGCACTCGGCGTTCCTCAACATCGAGCACGAGAAGATGTCGAAGTCGCTCGGCAACTTCTTCACGACGCGCGACGTGCTCGACAGGCTCGACCCGGTGCAGGGCGGCGAGCAGCTGCGCTTCTTCCTGCTGCGCGCGCACTACCGCAGCGGGCTCAACTTCACGTGGGAGACGCTCGAGGACGCGGGCAACGCGCTGCGCGGCTTCTACGCGACGCTGCGCGAGGTGGCGCCGCAGCCGGTCGATTCGATCGACTGGGACGAGCCGCACGCCGCGCGCTTCCGCGCCGCGATGGACGACGACTTCGACACGCCCATCGCGCTTGCGGCGCTGCACGAGCTTCGCGGCGAGGTGAACCGCACGCGCTCGTCCGCGCTCGCCGGCGTGCTGCGCGCGCTCGGCGGCACGCTGGGCTTCCTGCAGCACGACCCCGCGGCTTTCCTGCAGGGCGGCCGCGGCGCGGAGATCGACGTGCAGGCGCTCATCGACGAGCGCGCCGCGGCGAAGAAGGCGAAGGACTACGCGCGCGCCGACGCCATCCGCAAGCGGCTCGAGGAGGCCGGCATCGTGCTCGAGGACAAGCCGGGCGGCCTCACCGAGTGGCGCAAGAAATGAAAAGGGGGCGGGCCCTTTTCCGGGTCAGCGGACGAAGGTTTCCTTGCGCGAGATGATGGTGAGGTCGACGAAGTCGGACCCGCTGTGGTCCTGCGGGCCGTACGTGATCTTGAAGCCGCCCGCGTCGTAGTCGCTCAACGAATCCATCGCGCGCAGGAAATTCTCGCGGTCGAGCTTGCGTCCCGCCCGCTTGAGCCCTTCGACCATCACCTTGGCGGAGATGAAGCCCTCGAGCGTGCCGAAGCCCGGCTCGCCCTTCTTCGCGTCGAGGAGCTTGCGGTATTCGCGCACCACCGGGACGCTGATGTCCCAGGGGAAGGGCACCACCTGCGAGATCTCCACGCCGCGGCCCTCGGGGCCGAGCTCGTCGGCGAGCGCCTTGCTGCCCACGAAGGAGACGTTCCAGAAGGTCGGGTTCTGGCCCTGCTTCTTCATCTCGCGGATGAACTCGGCGCAGGCCTTGTACGAGCCGATCATGATCACCGACTGCGGGTTCGCCTTCTTGATCGCGTCGACGGCCTTGGCGACGGCGACGGTGTTGCGCTCGACCGTCCCCCTCGCGGAGAGCGACATGTTGCGCTTCTTGAGCGCGCGCTCCACGCCCGCGAGGCCCGCCTGCCCGTACGCGTCGTTCTGGTAGAAGATCGCGATGTTGTCGATGCTCATCGCGGTGAGGTGGCGCACGATCGCCTCGGTCTCGTCGAAGTAGCTCGCCCGGACGTTGAAGATGTACGGGTTCACGGGGTGGCGCAGCGCCTCGGCGCCGGTGAACGCGCCCACGAAGGGCACCTTCGCCTGGGTGAACACGGGCATCGCCGCCATGCTCGTGGGCGTGCCGACGTAGCCGAAGAGCGCGAAGACCTTCTCCTCGTCGACGAGCTTCCTCGTGTTGGCGACCGCGCGGTTCGGCTCGTAGCCGTCGTCCAGGCTCTTCAGCTCGATGCGCCGGCCGTGCACGCCGCCGTGGGCGTTCACGTAGTCGAAGTAGAGCATCGCGCCCTCGCGCATGTCCTTGCCGAGCTGGGCGGAGGGGCCGCTGAACGCGGCCGACTGGCCGAGCACCACCTGCGAGTCGGTGACGCCCTGCGCGAGGGCGCCGCCGGCCAGGCAGGCGAGAAGGGTGATGAGCGCGCGAAGATACATGGCATTGCCTCCCAGGGCCCTTCGGGATTCGGGGCCTCGCGGGATTCTAGCCGTGGGAGCGCGCCTGGCAACAGGGGCGCCATTACACCTGTGACTAACGCGCGTTAGCGCTCAGCCGGCGAAGAACTCGCGCACCTTCTCGATGAAGCTGCGGGCGCGCGGGTTGTGGCGCTCGCCGTCCTTCTCGTTGATTTCCTCGAGCTCGCGCAGGAGCTCCTTCTGCCGCTCCGTGAGCCGCACCGGCGTCTCGACCACCACCTCGCACATCAGGTCGCCGGGATAGCTCGAGCGCACGCCCTTGATGCCCTTGCCGCGCAGGCGGAAGACCTGCCCGGTCTGCGTCTCGGCGGGCACCTTGATCTTCGCCGAACCCTCGAGCGTGGGGATCTCGATCTCGCCGCCCAGCGCGGCGAGCGTGATGCTCACCGGCATCTGGCAATGCAGGTCGTCGCCGTCGCGCTGGAAGACCGGGTGCGGCTTCAGGTGCATGACGACGTAGAGGTCGCCGGGCGGGCCGCCGTTGACGCCGGACTCGCCCTCGCCGGAAAGGCGGATGCGGTCGCCCTCGTCGACCCCCGCGGGGATCTTCACCGAGAGCGTCTTGTGCTTCTTCACGCGCGCGCTGCCGCGGCACGTGGGGCAGGGGTCGGTGACCATCTTGCCGCTGCCGTGGCAGGTGGGGCACGTCTGCTGGATCGAGAAGAAGCCCTGGGAGAGGCGCACGGTGCCCGCGCCATGGCAGGTCTCGCAGGTCTTCGGATGCGTGCCGGGCTTGGCGCCCGTGCCGTGGCAGGTCTCGCACGTCTCGAGCGTCGGGATGCGGATCTTGGTCTCGGTGCCGCGCGCCGCCTGCTCGAGCGAGATCTCGAGGTTGTAGCGCAGGTCCGCGCCGCGGTAGACCGACGAGCGGCCGCGCCCCTGCCCGCCGCCGAAGATGTCGCTGAAGATGTCGCCGAACGCCTCGGCGAAGCCGCCGAAGCCCGCGGCATCGGCGCCCCCCATGCCACCCATGTTCGGATGCACGCCCGCGTGGCCGTACGCGTCGTAGGCGCGGCGCTTCTCCGGCTCGCAGAGGATCTCGTAGGCTTCCTTCGCCTCCTTGAACCTCTCCTCCGCTTCCTTGCTTCCCGGATTGCGGTCCGGGTGGTGCTTCATGGCGAGCTTGCGGTACGCCTTCTTGATCTCTTCTTCCGAGGCGTCCCGGTTCACGCCGAGCACTTCGTAATAGTCGCGCTTCTTCGTCGTCATTCGCTTCCCTGGATCGTTGCGCAGAGCGGCAGACGAAAACCGGGGTCAGACCCCAATTCCCGAGGAGATGGACTCCGTCGCCGAAATTGGGGTTTGACCCCGGTTTTCCAACCCGCCGCCAAGCTTACTACGCCGACTTCTTGTCTTTGACCTCTTCGTACTCGGCGTCGACGACGTTGCCCTCGTCCTTCTGGCCTTCGCCCGCGGGCTGCGCTTCGGCACCGGCTCCGGCGCCCGCCTGGCCGCCCTGCTGGCCCTGCTGCGCGGCGTAGACCTTCTCGCCGAGCTTCTGCGAGGCCTGCGCGAGCGCCTGGGTCTTCGCGTCGAGCGCCGACTTGTCGTTGCCCTTCATCGCCTCCTCGAGCTCCTTGATGGCGGACTCGATGCGCTCCTTCTCGCCGGACTCGAGCTTGTCGCCGTACTCGCCGAGGGACTTGCGGATCGAGTGCACCATGGCGTCGGCCTGGTTGCGGGCGGTCACGAGCTCGAGCTGCTTCTTGTCCTCGTCGGCGTGCGACTCGGCGTCCTTCACCATGCGCTGGATCTCGTCCTCGGAAAGGCCCGAGCTCGCCTTGATGGTGATCTTGTTCTCCTTGCCGGTCGCCTTGTCCTTCGCCGAGACGTGGAGGATCCCGTTCGCGTCGATGTCGAACGTGACCTCGATCTGCGGCATGCCGCGCGGGGCGGGCGGGATGCCCTCGAGGTTGAACTGCCCGAGGCTCTTGTTGCCGGAGGCCACGTCGCGCTCGCCCTGCAGCACGTGGATCGTCACCGCGCCCTGGTTGTCGTCCGCGGTCGAGAACACCTGCTGCGCCTTGGTCGGGATCGTGGTGTTCTTCTGGATGAGCTTCGTCATCACGCCGCCCAGCGTCTCGATGCCGAGCGAAAGCGGCGTCACGTCGAGGAGCAGCACGTCCTTCACCTCGCCCTGCAGCACGCCGCCCTGGATCGCGGCGCCCACGGCGACCGCTTCATCCGGGTTCACGTCCTTCCTCGGCTCCTTGCCGAAGAACTCGCGCACCTTGTCCTGCACCTTGGGCATGCGCGTCATGCCGCCCACGAGGATCACGTCGCCGATGTCGGAGACCTTCACGCCCGCGTCCTTGATGGCGGTGCGGCACGGCTCGATGGTGC
>DASUXK010000481.1:0-8385 GCA_036377935.1 Usitatibacter sp. | reverse complement strand
GCCACCAGCCGCTCGCGAGGGGCCGCCTCGTCGAGCCCGAACCAGCGCGCACGCGCGGGCGGCGGGGCCGACGGGTCGATCGCGATCACCTCGAGGTAGCGCCGCCCGTCGAGGCCGAGCAGGCGGTTGTGCGTGCCCATGAGGTCGTGCTTTCCGCCGGCGACCGTCGGCACGCCCAGCGCCGCCTCGACCCACGCCGCGCCCTCTTCGAGCGTGCGCGCGGCGACGACGAGGTGGTCGAGATCGCGGGTCACGGGGCGAGCGGATTCCATGGGAACCCTATGGTAGTGCGCACAGGGGTCGGCCGTACGGAGGAACGTGCGAGGTCATTTACTTCCTGTCAGGCGCCCCTGATCGATTTGGTCAAGGTTTCCCGACAGCCAATCGACAGCGAACTGCCCTAGAGTCGCGTCTTGCTCGCCTGCAATGGCGCCGCTTCGCTTCTTCCCTCGCAGGATCCATCCACAACGGAGGCCCTCCAATGAAGAACTTCTCCCGGCGCGACGTGATCAAGGCGGGACTCGGACTCGCCGCAGCGCCGCTGGCCGCCACACCCTTCCTCACTTACGGCGCGGGCGAAAAGCCGCTGCGCATCGGCATGCACGACCCGCTCACCGGCACCTACGCCGCCGAGGGCGAGAGCGAGACGCGCGGGGCGAAGATGGCCCTCGCCGAGATCAACGCGAAGGGCGGCCTCCTCGGGCGCCAGGTCGAGCTGCTGATCGAGGACGACAACGCCAACGCGGGACTCGCCGCGCAGAAGGCGCACAAGCTGATCGAGAAGGACAACTGCGAGATCATCATGGGCGCGGTCTCCTCGGCCACCGCGCTCTCGGTGAACCAGGTCGCGCACCAGAAGGGCATCGTGTACATGGTCACGGGCGGGCACACCGACCCCGTCACCGGCACGCAATGCCACTGGACCACGTTCCGCATCTGCACCACCACTTACATGCTCGCCAACGGGCTCGCGGCGACGCTCTACAAGAAGTTCGGCGGCAAGTGGTACTTCATCACCCCGGACTACGCTTACGGCCACTCGCTGCAGGCCGCCTACGCGAAGATCCTCGAGTCGATGGGCGGCAAGGTGCTCGGCAACTCCCTCTCCCCGCTCGGCACGACCGACTTCTCCTCCTACCTCATCAAGGCGCAATCGACCAACCCCGACGTGCTGGTGCTGCTCGTCGACGGACAGGACCTCCTCAACTGCATGAAGCAGGCGGTCCAGTTCGGGCTGCAGAAGAAGTTCGCGATCGGCGGCGGGCTCTCGGAGCTGGAAGTGCTGCGCGCGCTCCCCACCGAGGCGAAGCTCGGGTGGTGGACGCTCGAGTGGTACTGGAACCAGCCCGGCGTGCCGCACGTGAAGGAGTGGGTCGAGAAGTACCGCAAGCTGCACAACGACGGCAGCTACCCCAGCGCGCGCACGTGGTTCGGCTACGCCGGCCTGCACGCGCTCGCGCTCGGCGTGCAACGCGCGAAGACGACCGAGCCCGTGAAGCTCGCCAAGGCGCTCGAAGGCCTCGAGCTGCCGCCGGAAGTGAAGCTGCAGCCGAACAAGGTCTATTTCCGGCCGCACGACCACCAGCTCATGTCGAGCGAGTTTCCGGGCGAGATCATCCAGCACGGCGCCTATCCGAACGTGTTCAAGGTGGCCGAGGTGGTGCCCGGCGAGAAGGCGGCGCTCCCCGAATCGGAGACCGGCTGCAAGCTCGACTACCCGGCCTGATCTCCCGCAACAGCCAGCACCCGCGCGCCGCCGGCGATCCGCCGGCGGCGCTTTCGCCACGGAGGCCGCGAACCGCATGACGCAGCTGCTGCTCTTCAACGCATTCAACGGCCTCATCCAGGGCGCGTTCTACGCGCTCATGGCCCTGGGCCTCGCGCTGATCCTGAGCCTCAATTCGGTGATCAACATGGCGCACGGCGGCTTCCTCGTGATCGGCGCGTACCTCGCCTACGTGTTCGCGCCGTACGTGGGCTTCGCCGGGGCGATCGTGCTGGGCCCCGTCGCCGCGGCGGCGATCGGCATGGTCGTCGAGCGCGTGCTGATCCGGCCGCTCTACAAGCGCCCCGATCCGCTCTACACGCTGCTCCTCACCTTCGGGCTGGCGCTCGTGATCCAGGATCTCACGCGCACCATCTGGGGGCCGACCGGGCTGCCCTTCGAGGTGCCGCAGATCCTCGCCTCGCCGGTGAGCACGGTGTTCTTCTTCATCACCGGCTACCGGCTGCTCGTGGTGGCCCTCGTCGCGGTCGCCGTGATCGGGCTCTTCCTGCTGCTGCGCCGCACGCCGCTCGGCATCCGCATCCGCGCGGGGACCCTCGACCTCGAGACCGTCTCGGCGCTCGGCGTGGACATCTACAAGCTGCGCGCGCTCAACTTCGGGCTGGGCTGCCTGCTCGCGGGGCTCGCGGGCGTGCTCGCCGCCGGCGTCCTGGGGCTCACCCCGCCCATGGGCAACAGCCTCATCATGCCGAGCTTCGTCGCGATCATCGTGGGCGGCGTGGGAAGCCTGGTGGGCGCGATCCTCGGCGGACTGCTGATCGGTCTCGCGGCCGGCATCACGACGACCTTCTATCCCGCGGCGAGCGAGGCCGTGATCTACCTCATCATGCTGATCGTGCTGGTGGTGCGGCCGCGGGGACTCCTCGGCCAGGAGGGCCTCTTCGAATGATGCGCCGCGAACGGTTGTGGATGGGGCTGGGCTGGATCGCGATCGCCCTCGCGCCGTGGTGGCTGCCCCGGCTCGGCGGCTACTCGGCCCTGGGCACCAAGGTGCTGGTCTACGGCCTCGGCGTGATGGCGTTGAACCTCCTGCTCGGATTCGCGGGCGGCCTGTCCTTCGGGCATGCCGCGTATTTCGGCCTCGGCGCCTACGGCGCGGGGATGACGCTCAAGTACCTCGCGCCCTCGACGCCGCTGGCGCTCCTCGCGGGCACGGCCGTGGGCGGCATCGCGGCGACGGCGTTCGGACCGCTCGTGATGCGCCGGCGCGGCATCTACTTCGCGATGATCACCATCGCGATCGGGCAGCTCCTCTACTTCGTGGCGGTGCGCTGGAACGAGTTCACCGGCGGCGAGGACGGGCTCGCCGGGTTCCAGCGCCAGCCGCTGCATCTCGGAAACTGGATGATCGACATCCGCGACGAGACCAAGTACTACTACGTGGTCCTCGCGTGCTTCACCTTCGCGGTGTGGATCATGCGCGGGCTGCTGCGCTCGCCGCTCGGCCACACCTGGGTCGCGATCCGCGAGAACCGCCGCCGCGCGGAGTTCCTCGGCGTGCGCGCCGACCTCTACATCTGGGCCGCGTTCGCGATCTCGGGCACCCTGATGGCGCTCGCGGGCGCGTTGAACGCGCTGCTCTTCAACTTCACCTCGCCGCAGGACCTGCACTGGATCCTCTCCGGCGACTTCGTGATCATGATCGTGCTGGGCGGCATGCGCAATTTCTGGGGGCCGCTGCTCGGCGCGCTGATCTACATCGTGGCGCAGGACTACCTCTCGAGCGTGACCGACAACTGGATGACGTTCATCGGGCTGCTCTTCATGGTGATCGTGCTGGCATTCCCGCGCGGCATCCTGGGGCTGCTGCGCCGGCGCGGAAAGGCCGCGGCATGAGCCTGCTGCGGCTGGACCGCGTGAGCCGCCATTTCGGCAAGCTGCAGGCGGTGCAGGACGTGTCCTTCGAGATGAACGAGGGCGAGCTGCGCGCCATCATCGGCCCGAACGGCGCGGGCAAGACGACCTTCTTCAACCTGATCACCGGCTTCGTGCCGCCCACCTCGGGCGACGTCTGGTTCGACGGCGAGAGCATCCGCGACAAGGCGGTCGTCTACCGCGTGAAGAAGGGGATCGTGCGCACCTTCCAGATCACGGAGGTCTTCCCCGACCTCTCGGTCTACGAGAACGTGCGCTTCGGCGTGGAGACCGCCGCGGGATTGAACGGCCGCCCGTGGCTTGCCCGCGGCAAGCGCCTGGAGCTCGCGCGGCGCACCGACGAGCTGATCGAGGTGGTGGGCCTCGCCGCGAAGGCCGACCGCGTGGTCTCCGAGCTCGCCCATGGCGACCAGCGCGTGGTGGAGATCGCGATCGCGCTCACCATGAACCCGCGCCTGCTGCTGCTCGACGAGCCGACCGCCGGCATGGGCGACGCGGAGACCGACCACATGGTCGACCTCATCCGGCGCCTGCACTCCGAGCGCAATCTCTCGATCCTCTTCATCGAGCACGACATGTCGATCGTCTTCGGGATCGCCCAGCGCATCACCGTGCTCGACCACGGGCGGCTGCTCGCCGAGGGCACGGCGGCCGAAGTCTCGGTCGACCCGCAGGTGCGCGCCGCCTACCTCGGCGAGGAGGCGAAGGCATGAGCGCCGTGCTCCAGGCGCGCGACGTGCACGCCTTCTACAGCAAGAGCCACATCCTGCACGGCGTCTCGCTCGAGGTGGGCGAGGGCGAGATCGTGGCGCTCCTCGGGCGCAACGGCGCGGGAAAGACCACGACCATGCGCGCGCTCATGGGCCTCACGCCGCCGCGCATGGGATCGGTCGCCATGCTCGGCGCCGACACCACGCGCTGGCCCGCGTACCGGATCGCGCGCCTGGGCGTGGGCTACGTCCCCGAGGGGCGCAAGATCTTCCCGAACCTCACGGTGCTGGAGAACCTCACCGTGCCGCCGCCGCGCCCGGGGCCGTGGGACCTCGCGCGCGTGTTCAAGCTCTTCCCGCGCCTCGAGGAGCGCCAGGCGCAGCTCGGTCGGCAGCTCTCCGGCGGCGAGCAGGAGATGCTCGCCATCGCGCGCCCGCTCCTCCTCAACCCGCGCATCATGCTGCTCGACGAGCCCTCGCAGGGGCTCGCACCGATCGTGGTGCAGGAAGTGATGGGCGTGGTGAAGTCCATGCGCGAGCAGGGGCTCTCGGTGCTTCTCGTTGAGCAGAATGTGCCGCTGTCGCTCGGCGCGGCGGACCGCGCCTACGTCCTCGACGACGGCAAGGTGGTGTATTCGGGAACCGCGGCCGCGCTCGCCGCGGACCACGAGCTGGTGCAGAAGCTCGCCGGGGCCACGGCGCAGACCTAGGCGCGCATGGCGCCGCCCGGCTCGCTTCGCGCTAGACTCCAAGGCGCCATGCCGCGGGAGGTCCGTTCCATGCATGCGAACACCCAGCCGGCCGCGCCCGGCGCCTCGCCGGAGCCGGAAACGCACGACGCCCTGAAGCGGGTGGCCGAGGAGCTGCGCGACCTCTACGAGAACGCGCCCTGCGGCTACCACTCGCTCGACCCGCGGGGCGTCGTGATCCAGATGAACGCCACGGAGCTGGGCTGGCTCGGATATTCGCGCGAGGAAGTGGTGGGCCGGATGCGCCTGTCGCAGCTGCTGCCGGCGCCTTCCGCGGAGCGCTTCGAGCGCACCTTCGAGCACCTCAAGGTGCGCGGACGCGTCCGCGACGTCGGCATCGAGGTGATGCGCAAGAACGGCACCGTATTCCCGGCGCTCCTCAACGCGACGGCGCTGCGCGACGGCGCCGGCCGCTTCGTCGAGAGCCGCGCGAGCGTCTTCGACGTGACGCGCCGCCGCATGGCCGAGGACGAGGCGCGCGGCTACGCGCAGCGCCTCAAGGCGATCGCGCGGCGCGCCGGCGAGATCCAGGAGAACGAACGGCGCCGCCTCGCGCAGGAGCTGCACGACCGCGTCGGCCAGAACCTCACCGCGCTCACGCTCAACCTCAACATCGTGAAGGGGCAGATCGGCGGGGCGGGAAGCGGCGCCATCCTCGCCCGCCTGGACGACTCGCTGAAGCTCCTCGACGCGACCGTGGACAGCATCCGCGGGGTGATGTCCGAGCTGCGCCCCGCGGTCCTCGACGACTACGGCCTCGCCGCGGCGCTGCACTGGTACGCCGAGGAGTTCGGGCGGCGCAGCGGCATCGCGACCACGGTCGCGGAGCGCGGCGCGATCCCGCGCCTCGCGCCGCTCGTCGAGGGCGTGCTGTTCCGCATCGCGCAGGAGGCGCTCACCAATGTCCTGAAGCACGCGCGCGCGGGCAGCGTGCGCATCAGCCTCGGCATCCAATCCGGCATGCTGCGGCTCTCGGTGGCCGACGACGGCCGCGGGTTCGACGCTTCGCGCCTGCAGCCGCCCACCCGCCACGGCGGCTGGGGACTCATGATCATGCGCGAGCGGGCGGAGTCGGCGGGCGGGCGGTTCCACGTCGATGCCGCGCCGGACAAGGGCACCTGCATCGTGGTCGAGGTGCGGGCGTCGCCATGACGATCCGCGTGCTGCTGGTGGACGACCACGCCATCGTGCGCGACGGCCTGCGCTTCCTGCTCGAGGCGCACCGGGACTTCGAGGTCGTGGGCGGCGTCGCGAACGGGCGCGACGCGGTGCGCGCCGCTCGCGAGCTGCAGCCCGACGTCGTCATCATGGACCTCGCCATGCCCGAGCTGAACGGCACCGAGGCGACGCAGCAGATCCACGACGCATGCCCCGCGACGCAGGTGCTGGTGCTCTCGATGCACTCGACCGCCGAGCACATCTACCGCGCGCTGCAGGCGGGCGCGCAGGGCTACCTGCTGAAGGAGTCGGCGGGTCCCGAGCTCCTCGCGGCGGTGCGCACCGTGCACGCCGGCCGCCGGTATCTCAGCCAGAAGATCGCGGAGACCGTCGTCGACGAGTACATCCGCGAGCGGCATGCGGCGAGCCCGCTCGACAGCCTGTCGGCGCGCGAACGGCAGATCCTGCAGTCGATCGCCGAGGGCAAATCGAGCGCCGAGACCGCGCGGGCCCTGTGCCTGTCGCCGAAGACCGTCGAGACTTACCGCAGCCGCATGATGAAGAAGCTCGGGCTCGACGGGTTTCCCGCCCTGATGCGCTTCGCGATCCGGCACGGGCTCACGCCGCTCGACTAGCCGCCCGCGGCGTCAATCGAGGGTGATGCCCTCGTCGGCCATCACCTTCTTCACCGCGGGGCGGGCGAGGACCGCGTCCATCACGCGCGTGTAGTTGGCGAGCGACTTCACGGGCAGCTTGGCGCGGTTGCCCCAGCGGTAGAAGACGAGCAGGTAGCCGTCGACAACGGAGTAGCGGTTGCCGATGGACCCGCGGCGGCCGTCGAGGAGGCGGTCGATCTCCGCGAGGCAATCGTTGAAGTCGGCGAGCGCCTTCGTCTTCAGCGCCTGCACGTGGTCCGCGCCCTCGATGTAGCGCTCGGCGCGGAAGTAGCGCGCGTAGGCCGGATGCACGGTGTTCGAGAGCCACGCCATGCTGGAGAGGCACTTGGCCTGCTCCCACGTGTCCTTCGGCCAGATCTTGCCCTGGCCGAAGCCGCCGCCCACGAAGGCCATGATGCCGACGTTCTCGGTGAGCACCTTGCCGTCCACCACCAGGGCCGGCACGCGCCCGCGGGGGTTGATCGCGAGGTACCCGGGGCTCCTCTGCTCGCCCTCGGCGGTCTTGATGCGCTGGGTCTCGTAGGGGATGCCGACCTCCTCCAGCGCGATGTGCGAGGCGAGGGAGCAGGCACCGGGGGCGTAGTAGAGCTTGATGTTCATCGCTTCTCCTCTGTGGGCATGGGCGGATCGTTCGCGTGCATTCTAGCGTCATGGGAGAATCGGCCCGTGAGCGTCCCGCCGGCCTCCCCGTCCGCCGTCCTCGGCCCCGCACGCGCGGCGCTGCTCGGCGCCGCGTTCGTCGCGGGCTACATCGCGCTCGACTGGCTGAGCTACATCCATCCGATGCAGCAGTTCGGCATCACGCCGTGGAACCCGCAGCCGGCGCTCGCCATCGGCCTGCTCGCGCTGCGCGGGCAACGGTGGCTCCCGGCGGTGTTCCTCGCCGCCGTGCTCTCCGAATGGCTGGTGCGGGGCGCGCACGCGGGATGGCCCGCCACGCTCGTGATCGGCGCGGTGCTGGCGCTGTGCTACGCCGCCATCGCGCGCGCGCTCACCGGCCGCTACGCGGTGCGCCCCGAGCTCGACTCGCGCCGCGACGCGATCCGCCTCGTCGCGGTGGTCGGCGCCGGCGCGCTCGCCACCGGCATCCTCTACATCGCGGCGCTGCTCGCGAGCGCCGTGGGCCCGCTCGAGGAGCCCTTCACGGCGCTGATGCGCTTCTGGATCGGCGACGCCGTGGGCGTGCTCGTGACGCTGCCCATCGTGCTGATGCTCTCGCGGCCCGTGCGGCGCCGGGAGCTGCGCGAGATGCTCACCCGGCCCGAGATCGCGGGCTATGCGCTCGCCACGGGCGCCGCGGTCGCGCTCGTGTTCATGAGCCCCGAGAGCGAGCAGGTGAAGCTCTTCTACGTGCTCTTCCTGCCGCTCATCCTCGTCGCGACGCGCTTCGGCATGGTGGGCGCGAGCGCGGCCGCCGTGGTGGTGCAGGG